>JBATLA010000315.1:0-2880 GCA_049669945.1 Polyangiales bacterium
GAATCGAAGTCCCCTAGGGCTCGACCTTCAACATTCCAACCAAGGCCGCTAGCTCAGCCGCCGTTGAACTTCGCGACGAGCTCCTGGGCTACGTGCTCGGGCACCGGATCGTAGTGGCTGAGCTCCATCGTGTAGCTGCCGCGCCCCTTGGTCATGCTCTTGAGTGCGGGCTCGTATTCGATCATCTCGGCGAGTGGTACGGCCGCTTTGACGAGTGCCTTGCCGCTCCCCGTCGTGTCTGTTCCGAACACCTTGCCGCGGCGGCTCGACAGATCACCGGTAATCGACCCGAGCCAGTCGCCTGGCGTCGTAACCTCGACGTTGACGACGGGCTCTAGGATCGCCGGCTTGGCCTTGAGGAATGCGTTCCGGAACGCGAACTTCCCGGCGGTCTTGAACGCGATCTCCTTGCTGTCCACCGAGTGGGTCTTGCCGTCGTACACGGTCACGCGAACGTCTTCGACCGGGTAACCGGCGGCGATGCCCTGGCGCATGATGTCCCGGATGCCTCTCTCGATGGCCGGCATGAAGCTCTTCGGAATGACGCCGCCGACGATCTTGTCGACGAACTCGAACCCGGCGCCCCGTTCCATCGGCTCGATGCGCAGGTAGACCTCGCCGAACTGACCTGCTCCGCCGCTCTGTTTCTTGTGCCGGTAGTGTCCTTCGGCCTGGGTGAGGATCGTCTCGCGGTACGCGATCTTCGGAGGCTTTGCTTCGACGTCGACGCCTTGGTTCTTGATGCGCTCCAGCACGAGGCTGAGGTGCATCTGGCCGAGGCCATGAATCACGAGCTCGTGTGTCTCGGTGTCGAAGTGCGCCTCGAACGTGGGGTCTTCCTCTCGAATCCGGTGCAAGACGTCCGCGATCTTGTTCTCGTCACCGCGGGTCTTCGGAACGACGGCGAGCGCGTGGAGCGGCACCGGGTAAGGCAGTGCCTTGTGGTGGACGTGGTCCAGGGAATGGTCGTCATGCAACACGTCGCCGAGGTGAAGATCGTCGATCTTGGCTACGGCCCCCATGTCGCCAGCGATGATCTCCTTCATTTCGTCTCGCTCCTTGCCTTGGAGCTGAAACACGTGGCTGAGCCGAATGGGTTTGCGGCCGGCGCCAACAAGGACCTGATCGCCGCTCTTCACGGTGCCTTGATAGACGCGAAAGAAGCAGAGCTTGCCGAGGTACGGATCGGTGGTGACGTGAAAGACGTGTGCAAGTAGCGGACCGCTCGGGTCGTCGCTGTACTGGAACGGAACCTCGTCTTCGCCTTCGCCGCTGAAGAATGGACGGTGATTGCCCTCGGGCGGGCTCGGAAAGTGGCGAACGATGACGTCGAGGAGCGCTTCGACGCCAGCGCCGGTCACGGCGTCGGTGAAGCAGACCGGCACCACATGGGCCTGATCCATGGCGCGTTCGAACGGCTCGTGTAGTGCCTCGTAGTTGGGCTCCTCGCCTTCGAGGTACCGCTCCATGAGGGCATCGTCGAGCTCGACGACTTGATCCAGAAGCTCGGTGTGGAAGCCGGAGACCGGACCGAGATCGCTATCGCCCTCACCGTTGAGTAGGCAGCCGATCACGCTGGTTCCACCGTCGGCGGGGAGGTTGATCGGAAGGCAGCCACGCCCGAGTGTCTCCTTTAGCTCCGCGAGAAAACCGCTGAGTAGTCCAATGTTGCCGTCGATCTTGTTGGCGACGACTGCAACGGGGAGGTCGAGGTCGTGCGCGAGCTTCAGCATGCGCCGGCTCATGCTGTCGACACCGGCTTCCGGATCCATGACGATCACCATGGTCTCGGCCGCCGGCAGACAGGCAATTGCCTGACCGATCAAGTCGGGCGCGCCCGGCAGGTCGAGCAAGTTGATCCGTTTTCCCCTGTGCGTCGCGTGCAGAAGGGACGAGTACACCGAGTGGTGATGTTCCCGCTCCTCTTTTTCGAAATCGCTGGTGCTGGTGCCTGCCTCCACGGTCCCCTTGCGGTTCGTCTCTCCCGCGCGAAACAAGAGTGCTTCGGCGAGAGTGGTCTTTCCGCTGGACCGCGGCCCGGCGAGCAGAACGTTGTGGATGTCTGCAGTCCCGTATCCGGCCATCGGCGGAGTCTAGACTGGAATTCTGACCGAACAAGCAGCAAAAGAGCGCCCCTCCCACCAAGCCGGAGAGCGAAATTCCCGCTCCTTTTGACCGGTGACGCGCCACGAAGTGCCCGCCAACGATTCAGGACGGGTCGCACTACACAGTGACGAAAGTCGGCGAGCTGGGCGTCGCTGGGTTGATGACGCCGCAAGGTGAGGTGCTCGCTTCCTGGGTGAGCTACGACTTCGGAGTCAGAACGACGACGGGCAGCTCTCGCTCGGTTCGCCCTTGGTACTTCGACCACATCGGGTTGACTCCCTTGCCGAGCTCCCAGAGCCGGGCGCGCTCCTCCCCCTTGGCGAGGTGGGCCTGGACGTCGACTTGCCTGCGGCCGACCCGAATCGAGCCATGGGGGTTCACCGCGAGGTTCTTCCACCACTGTGGATCGCGTCGCGCGGCGCCGTCCGACCCCACCACCACGTAGCTATCCCCATCTTGGAAGTACACGAGTGGTGTTGAATAGCGCTTGCCCGACTTGCGCCCGACGACGGTGAGCAGGAGCGTCGGCAAGCCTAACCACGCGCCGATGCGTCCGCCGCTTCGCTCGTAGACCTCGGCATGTGTCTTGAACATCGCCTTGAGCATGCGCGCGCGAAGGTGACGAAAGCGGGATGCCATCGAATCGCCTACGCGTCGCTGGTCATGATGAACAGCGGTAGGTCGTTGAAGGCTTTGTACTGCGGCCTCAGGCGCTCGGTATTGTAGTACTTCTTGACGTCGACGACTTTCTTCATGCCGATGATCGTTTCCATC
>JBATLA010000316.1:0-1575 GCA_049669945.1 Polyangiales bacterium
GAGTTAAGAGAGCAAGCGGGCTAGGTAGCTGGCGTTCCAAACACTCATTTCTTCGAGTGCTCCTCGAAGACGTTCAACAACAATGTTGACCGTTCCGTGTCGAGACTCAATCGGCTAGATCGCGCAGAGCCTTGGGAAGATCACGATCCGTGCGGAGGCGTGACCTCGCCACCAACGCAGCAAGACGCTTGGGCTTCCTATCGCAGAGCCGTTGCCTGGGGCCTCGTGATCGGCTGGCTCATCACGCCGCCCGAAAACTACGGCGAGAAGATCACCGCAGCAAACATCCAGCGTCTCGTCAGCGCGGTCTTAGACCTCGAGACGTTCGAAGTGCTCTAGTGCAACCCCGACTTCGCCATCCGCGCCACCGCCCCGCGCAACTCCTCTCGGCCGTAGTTGTTGAGATATCGCACCGATTTGTCATGATAGACGGGCAACATGAGGTTCCTCGTCCGCATTCCTAGTGGAGAAGCTGCGTGCCCGTGGCATTTACGGCGAGGGGTGCATTCATGCCGATGACCTTCGTGTGCGGC
This sequence comes from Polyangiales bacterium, assembly GCA_049669945.1. GTDB lineage: Bacteria > Myxococcota_A > Polyangia > Polyangiales > Houyiibacteriaceae > SG8-38. Next base: position 534 of record JBATLA010000316.1, read on the forward strand.
TAGGCCTCATGGAAGAGCTTTCCGAGGAGCAGGCCGAAACCTTACGGAAGCGGCTCGCCGAGCTGGTCGTCGAGCTCGAAAACGGGCTGCTCGCCAACGCGAACTCGGCTAGTCCGGTGGTGCTCGACCAAAGCTCCGTCGGCCGCCTGTCGCGCATGGACGCCATGCAGCAGCAAGCCATGGCCAAGGCCACGCGCGAAAAGGTCCGGTTGCGCCTGACGCAGTGCAAGGTCGCCCTGTCTGCCTTCGACAGGGACGAATACGGCCTGTGTCGCAAATGCGAAGAACCGATCGGATACCGTCGGCTGTCCGCCAAACCCGAGGCACCGTTTTGCGTGGAGTGCCAGCGGGGGGCGGACGTATAGTTCGGCCTTCAGCGGCTCCGTGCGCTACTTCGCGATGCTCACCGCGACGGAGTTCACGCGTCCCGTGAAGTCCGAGTCGTCGATGCTCTTGAAAAGAGGCGCAACCTGGGTGCCTTCATCCTTGCCGACGTCTGCAGTCTCGTCGGCCGAGAACACGGCTGGCTGCGTCTTGTCGATGCGGCCCTTGGCGACCTCGTCTCCGTTGACGAAGATGGTTGCGACGCCACCTTTGCCCGTGCCGTCGCCGTCGTACTGGAAGTCGAGCTTGATGGTCGCGCGTTTGCCCTTGATCGGCTTCGGGGACTGCACTGTGTAGCTCTCGAGCCCGAACCAGTTGTACGTGTACGTCGGCTTGCCCTCGTCCACATAGAGCGCCCAGCCTCCGAACTTGCCGCCTTGCGCGATGATGACGCCGCGGTCCTTGCCGCGGAGCTCGACCTCCGCCTCGATGTCCAAGGAGGTGTTCTTCACGTTGATGAAGGCGTTCTCCATGATCCCCGCCATACCGTCCGACAGAACGAGTGTCGTGCGACCGCCCATGAGATCCGGTCGCCCGGCCAGCTTGGCGTTGAAACGCTCATACGATCGGTCGTCGAGCGGGTAGACGTTGTTCTTGATCGCTTCCTCTCGGAACAGCGCCTTCAGCGCCTCGAGCTTCTCGGGGTGCTCCGCGGACA
>JBATLA010000317.1:0-2584 GCA_049669945.1 Polyangiales bacterium
CTCTTCCGTAGTGCTCGACTCGGTGCCGGTGTCGCTCCCGCCGTGCTTGATTTCGTCGTCGACACAGTCACCGGTGCCATCGCACGACTCGTCGACCGCGCCGTTCGGCCCGCCCTTGCCCTTTCCAGGGTTGCTTGAATCGACACCGTCCGCGTTGTTGCCGTGGCCGTTGTTGTCCTTGCCGCCGCCAGGGTTGCTCGAGTCGACGCCGTCTTCGTTGTTGCCGTGACCGTTGTTGTCGCCTCCGTTCGTGGCGCTGCCATCATCCGTGCTGCCGCTCTCGTCGGTGCCAGCGCCCGGGTCTGTCTCCCATTCGCTTTGCTCCGGAGAGGTCCCGTTGACCTGATTTCCCAGATCATCCGTTAGAACGTAGGTAGAAAATGGGCTTGCGTCGGCCTGGATCAGTCCGAAAAGGCTTACCGCCGCCGCAAGCACGACCCCGAGTGTCCAACGCTTTGCTTCCATTTTAGATGCCCCTTTCAAGTTTCAGTATATACACAAAATTACAGTCCTCAAGTGGGGTATATCACCGATCGGTCACTTTATCGGGGGTTGCTCGCCGCGATGATGTCCAGAAAGGGATCCCCGTCGATGTTCCCCGTGGCCACGACGTACCAAGACCGCGGGCCGTCATCTTGAATGAGCCGGTAGTTGTACCGGCGGCCCTGCACCTCGGTGGATGAGATCCGTTCGCCTCCTTCGACTCGAAACCCGAGCGCGTCGAACGTGCCGGCGTACAGTCCGTGCGTGAGCAAGTGCTCGCGCTGCTGAGCTGCGATCGCCCGGAACGCCAAGATGGCCTCGGGGCGCTTCGAACGCGCCACGTACTTGCCGTATTGTTGGGTGCCAATGCCAGCGAGTACGCCAATGATCAGCGTCACCACCATGACGTCGATGAGTGTGTAGCCAGCCTGACGGCGAGGGTCGTCGCCTGCACGCGCTCTCTTCTTCATTCTTCATCTCCGTGGAGGCTGCCGAAAACGGTGATCTTCTCGCCCCAGCATTGGGCGACCATCGCGTTGCCTCGATGTACGAAACCGTCGACCGTGCCCCAGCGCGCCTTCGCACCGCGGAACAGCGACTTGGCTTCTTGTTGGCGGCGCTCGGTCGACAGGAGCTCCCAGGAGTCGTCGACCTGAGCGAACAGGACGGGCGGCTCGTCCTGTGACACCGAGGCTTCGCGGATGAAGCTCGAGAGCCCATCGGACTGTTGAGCCGTGAGTGGCGTGATGGCGTTCTGGGTGTTGACGTAGTCAGACGCCAGAAACGCGATTCCGGCGAGTGCGAGCGCAAGGCCCGCGGTCCGCAGCAGCGTTTCTATCTTGATTGGCGCAGCAACCGTGACCGTTTTCGCCGGTTCGGACGGAATTTCCGTGACTGCAGCCACCGCCTCGGGCTCTTCGGGCGCGTCCGGCACGACGCTCAGAATGCCGGTATTTCGGTCTTCCACATCGGGGTGCACCATGCCGACGCCCACGTGCTCGCGGTACCGGCTCAGGTCTGACAGCAACTCGTCGAGCACTTGATAGCGATCATCGGGATTGCGACACGTGGCTTTGCGAATGATGCGAACGATGCCCGCGGGGTAGCTCCCGAGCTCCTCGAGCAACGGCACATCCCGCGCCTCGCGCGGAGGCTCCTCGGCCGCCACCACGAAGTAGAGCAGCTTTCCCAGGGAACAAATGTCCGAACGCAGGTCGATGCGCCGTTCGCTCGCGGTCTCTGGCGGCACGAAGGGGCCGCTCCGCGGCGCGATCCTGGGGCCGAGCATGAATGGCTTGAGCTGATCGTCGACCGCGATGTATCGAGGAGACAGTGTTCCGACGGGTATTTCGCGGGCATGGTACCGCTGCACGATTCGGGCGACCGCCTCGAAATGGGCGAGCCGTTCGTCCAGCCGCCAGGACCCCCAAGGCAGATCGCGGAAGATCCCCTTCGGCTCCGGCGTCGCGAGGATCACGTACGGCTCCTCTTTGATAATCTCGATCCCCGAAATCTCGGCGTAGCGCGGGATATTTTCGAAGTTGAGCTTCTGCCCGTCCGTCGTCACCGCCTGAAGGACGATCACCGCGACCTCGCGGTCCTCGCCGTCGAGCCCCCCGTGCACGACGATGCCGGGCGCGCGAAAGATGGGTTTGCCCACCAGCACACCCGCCACGAAGGCGTTGGTTGCAGTCTCACTCATGCCATACACCATAAGTGATAAAATCCACTCAAGCCATATCTGAGGAAAGCGCGACCTAGGTTTCGACCAGGCTGTAACTTGGACCCTTAGACGTCGTATCGTGGGCGGACATGCGCATCGTGATCATTGGAAACGGGGTGGCGGGGATGGAGGCGGCGATGGCGGTCCGCGAGGCCGAGCCCGCATGGGACATCACGCTGATTTCCGAGGAGAGCGACCACTTCTTCTCGCGCACCGCGCTGATGTGGGTGTGTTGCGGACAGATGAGCCACAGGGACATCGAACCGCTCGAGCGGGATGCCTACGCACGTTTTGGCTTTCATCGCGTGCGCGCGCGGGCGGTGGGGGTCGACACGGCGGGCCACCGTGTGCACCTCGCGGGCGGGCTCGAGGCCGTGC
>JBATLA010000318.1:0-2467 GCA_049669945.1 Polyangiales bacterium
ACCCTGGTCGAAGGCCGCACGCGTGACCTGCGCCTCCCGAAGCCCAGTGTTCATCGCGATCGCCCTCGGCGCGATCCTCAGTGCGTGCGCCGGGTCGCGCCACGAGCCCTCCGAGACGCGACCGAGCGACGGGCCGGTGCCGGAGGGTCAGCTTCCCCAAGGCGTTCGCCCTACGGCCTATCGGCTGAACCTCGAGGTGATTCCGACCAAGGACAGCTTCTCGGGTACCGCCATGATTACCATCGAGCTCGAGGAGTCGGCCGCGTTGATTTGGATGCACGGCGAACGCCTAGACGTGACGTCGGTCTACGCAACGCACGCCACCACGCGCATCGAGGCGACATGGGAGCAGAAGACGTCCGACGGCGTCGCGAAAGTCGAGTTCCGTGAGCCCCTGCCAGCCGGCCGCAGCACCTTGCACTTCGAGTACTCCGCACCATTCGACACGCCGCTGCGGGGTCTCTATCGCACGACATCGGGTGGCGAGACGTACGCGTTCACGCAGTTCGAATCGATCAGCGCCCGGCTTGCGTTTCCCTGCTTCGACGAGCCTCGCTTCAAGACCTCGTTCGAGGTGACGCTAACCATTCCCGCCGATCACTTCGCTGCTTCCAACACACCCGTCGAGCGCGCCGCCGCGCTCCCCAATGGCCTCCAGCGCATCCACTTCGTGCCGACGCCCCCGCTGCCCACCTATCTCGTCGCCCTCGCCGTAGGCCCGTTCGACGTGGTCAGCGGAGTGGCGATTCCTCCAAACGAGATCCGCCCATTCCCTATTCCGCTCCGAGGCATTGCCGCAAAAGGCAGGGGGCCGTTGCTGCGACACGCGCTCGACCACACAGCCGCGTTCGTCGAGGCCCTGGAGCGCTACTTCGGAATCCCCTACCCCTATCGGAAGCTCGACTTGGTCGCAGTCCCCGATTTCGCCGCAGGGGCCATGGAGAACGTCGGCCTCATCACCTTTCGCGAGTGGCTTCTGCTGCTCGACGTCGAACGCGCAACTGAGGGGCAGCTCCGCGCTTTCGCCTATGTCATGGCACACGAGCTCGCCCATCAATGGTTCGGCAACCTCGTAACGATGCCGTGGTGGGACGATATCTGGCTCAACGAGGCGTTCGCCACTTGGATGGGCAACAAGGTCGTGCACGAGCTCCACCCGGAATACCGATCCGACTTGGCCAGCCTCGCGTCAGCCCATGGCGCGATGAACGCCGACAGCCTGACCAGCGCACGAAGCATCCGCCAGCCCATCGTGAGCAACCACGACATCAAGAACGCCTTCGACATGATCACCTATCAGAAGGGCGGAGCCGTTCTGTCGATGTTCGAGCATTGGATCGGCGATGAGACTTTTCGCGACGGCATACGCGCCTACCTCCGGCGTCACGAGGGAGGCACGGCCACGTCGAGCGACCTGCTCGCTGCTCTCGATGAAGCGTCACCGGCCGATGTGACTGCACCGTTTCTGAGCTTCCTCACCCAGCCCGGCGTCCCCTTGCTACGAAGCGATAGCAACACCGCCTGCGAATCGGGGGCGCGGCGCGTGTCCCTCGTCCAAGAGCGTTATCTGCCGATCGGCTCCACCGGCTCGCCTCGATCCACCTGGCAAATCCCCTTCTGCGTCCGCCATGCCAACGGGAGCACCTGCGGCCTGCTCGTTGACAGCGAGGACCAAATCGAGCTCCCCGGTTGCCCTGCCTGGTGGATGCCCAACGACCGCGGCGCGGGCTATTTTCGCTTCGCGATGACCCCGCGCGACTGGGCCGCGCTCCGAACCAAGGGTTTTTCAAAGTTGTCCGACGCGGGCAAGCAAGCAGTGGCGGACAGCTTGTACGCGAACCTCGCCAGCGGCTCCGTCGCGGTGAAGGACCTGCTTCCCTGGTTGCCTCGTTTCGCGGCGAGCCCCCTGCGACAGGTCGCGAGCGGCCCGATGGCGCCGCTCCGATTCATGATGACCGAGGCTGCCTCCTCGAAGACCCGACCGAAGGTCGCCAAGTACGCGGAGCGCCTGTACCGAGCGCGATACCGACGACTCGCTTGGCGCAGCAAGCCCGGGGAGTCGAGCGACACCAAGCTGCTCCGCGGAACCGTTGTCGACTTCATGGTGATGGACGTTCGGGATCGCAAAGCACGAGCGCGTGCCGCGAGGCTCGGGCGAGCCTACATCGGCTACGGTCAAGACCCGGACCCGGGCGCAGTCGACCCCCAGCTCGCCAGCCTGGCATTGGCGACGGCGGTGCAGGACGGAGACGGCGCCTTCTTCGACCACTTGCTCGCAATGCTCGAGGCGAGCACCGACGCAACGATGCGGAGTCGGATCCTAGGTGCGTTGGGGCACGCAGAGGCCCCGGCACTCTCCCGGCGCGCCCTCGATCTCACGCTCAATCCGAAGCTCCGTCTCAACGAGACGTCGACCGCGCTCGCCACTCAGCTCCGTAACCCGGCGACGCGCGACCGTGCCTGGGCG
>JBATLA010000319.1:0-4298 GCA_049669945.1 Polyangiales bacterium
GTCCAGCACCCGTGCACGCTCGCTCGGCGCACCGAGCCGCGTGTCGATCGCTCGCGCGTCGTCATCAGCGCCCTGGTAGGGCTCGACGCCGCCGCGGATCCACTTGGCCGCGGAGCACAAGCCATCGAAATCTAGGTGGCAGCAGATCGTGTCGATGGGACCGGCGGCTGCCACCCGCTCCGGCGTGACCATCTCGGGGCACGCCCCGTGCTGGGCCTTCGTCCTCAGAACGAATCGGGCGTCGCCTGCGTAGTCGGCATGCTTCTCATGGTCGTGGTGATCGACCCACATGGCGAGGCGGTCGCCAAGGCCTTCGATGAACGGAAGTGTCGTCTTTTCGTAGCTCGCCCCGCCTGCATTCGCCGCAAACGCGACGTCGAGGACCACCACGCGCCCCGGGAGGCTTTGCGGCTTCGGCAACTTACGCGGCGTTCCGTAGGCCAAATGCGGGAAACCACTCACGTTCTGAGCATGCGGCCACCCCCCCCGGGGTGCAACTCGCGGATACGATGATCGGTTTTTCCCAAACCGATGTCTCGGCGAAACAACATGGAAATAGTGCGCCTCCATAAATCCCAGCGTGCCGCTGCCGAGGGTGCGCCGCGGCCATGACTAAGAGGTGATAAAGATCATGGAAGAACAACTTTCGGAACTGACAACATATGCAAACGCATTGTGGGTTCTCGTTAGCGCCGCACTCGTTTTCTTCATGCACGCGGGCTTCGCTCTGGTTGAGAGCGGATTCTGTCGCAAGAAAAACGCGGTTATGGTGTTGATGAAGAACTTCGGTGTCGTCGCGATTTCGTCGATCATCTTCTATCTGGTGGGATACGGCGCGATGTTCGGCGAGGGTAACTCCTTCGTAGGGCTCGCCAGCTTCTTCCCAGACAACGGAGGAGCAGACGCGGACCTACCGCCGTACGTCTTCCTGTTCTTCCAGCTGGTGTTCGCCGCGACCGCATGCACAATCGTCTCGGGCGCCGTCGCTGAGCGCGCGCGCTTGCTGACCTTCTTCTTCTTCACGGCGATCGCCACGATCATCATTTACCCGGTCGTCGGTCACTGGGTCTGGGGTGGCGGCTGGCTCTCCGAGATGGGCTTCGTCGACTTCGCGGGCAGCACGGTCGTTCACGGTGTGGGCGGCGGTATGGCCCTCGCAGGCGCGCTCATCATCGGGCCACGCATCGGAAAATACCTGCCCGACGGCTCGGTCAGGCCAATGCCGGCGCACAACTTCCCACTTGCCGCGCTGGGTGTGCTCATCCTGTGGCTCGGTTGGTTCGGCTTCAACGGCGGCTCCGAGCTCGCCATGGACGCCGAGGTTGGCCGTATCGTCCTCGTGACGAACCTCGCGGCTGCCGCCGGCTTCTGCGGTGCGCTGACCTGGATTCGCATTCGTAGCGGCCTGCTCGACCTCTCGATGGCTCTGAACGGCGCGCTCGCCGGTCTCGTGGGCATCACCGCCGGTTGCTACAACATCACGGGTGGCTGGTCGCTCGTGGTCGGCGCCGTCGCGGGCGTCCTCTGCGTCGAGGGCGTTCTCCTCATCGACAAGATCAAGATCGACGACCCGGTCGGCGCGATCACGGTCCACGGCATCTGCGGCATGTTCGGCACGCTTGCCGTCGGCCTCGTCGGCTACGGGAACGCGGCAACCGGTGAAGAGCCCATGGGCCTTCTCGTCGGCGGCGGCGCATCGCAGCTCGGCATCCAGGCGATGGGCACGCTTGCCGGCGTGGCGTTCGCGTTCGTCGTCGGTTCGGTCGTCTGGCTCGCGCTGAAGCTCCTCGTGCCTGGTGGCGTCCGCGTCTCCGAAGCGCACGAGCTCGAGGGTCTCGACATCGCCGAGTGTGGCGTCGAAGCCTACAACGAAGAGCTCACGGGCATCCATGCAGGATCCGGCATGTCGGCCGCCCCTGCGGAGTAGTGACTGCGAGGAGAGGGGTGGGGCGGCTCCCCGGTCTGCCCTGCCCTTCTTCTCTACCCTTTTCAATCAATCAATGTCGGATTTGGATTTCAACACAGAGTTTGAGCGTGGAGACACGCTGGGAGTGGAGGTAGTAATGAGAAAGTTTCTTTCCCTAGCGGTGATGTGGAGCTTGGCATTTCCCGCGATGGCGTTCGCACAGCCCGAGCCGCCCAAGGAGGCCGCAGACGACATGGAGGTCCTCGTCGAGGAGGACGTTGTCGTCGAGAAGGAGGCGCCCACGGAGCCGCCGCCCAAGGAAGCCCTGATGGAGATGCCGGAGTCACCGAAGGTCGCGGCAGACGACACGATTGGAGACGAGCCAGCGGAGGGCGAGTCCTGGAAGGACGGTCTGAGCTGGATGGTGATGGCAAGCGCCTTCTACCGTGTCGGCGGTTACATCGATGATGGCGTCGCTGCGGGGACCTACAACTCGATCGGCTACCCCTACACGAACTACAACGGCTTCGGCCTCAACTTCGCCGGTGGCGACCTCCAGTACACGGGCGAGAAGTTCGCGGTTCGCTTGGACCTTCGCTTTGGTGAAGGCTCCTTCCTGTTGAGCCCGATCGCCCCGATCAAGCAGGGCTACGTGTCGTGGATGCCGAGCGACAAGGTCAGCATCGACTTTGGTTTCTTCGACACGGTGTTCGGTGGCGAGGTCGTCGATGAGTGGAACAACGCCAACTACACGCGTGGCGCGCTCTACTTCCTTCGTCAGCCGTTCAACCACATGGGCATTCGCTCGGCCTTCGAGCTCACCGAAAAGCTTGGCTTCACGGTCCTGGTGACCAACGGTGGCGTGCTCGGCGGAACTCCGATCGACAACAACGAGACTCCGACCCTCGGCTGGCAGTTCTCGCTCACCGGCGAAGAGGAGAAGGTCGGGTTCTTCTTCGGCGGCCAGCACGGCGCCGGAGGCGACAACGACAACAAGAACTGGGAGAACTTCTTCGACTGGGTCCTGACCGCCAATGCAGGGATCTTCACGTTGATCGCGAACGGCGACTACCAGACGATCCCGAGCGGTGGCGCAGGCGATGGCTCGCTGGCCTTTGCCTATGGTCACAGCTTGCAGCTGATCTTCGACGCGAGCGACAAGTTCTCGATCGGCCTTCGCGGCGAGCATCTGTCCGGCAACGAACAGTATCGCGACTTTTTCGCCGGCGGAGACACGGGTCTCGCAACCGCGACGCTGACCCTCCGCTACAAGCCGGTCGAGTACCTGGTGCTCAGCCTCGAGGGACGCGGCGAGTGGAACACGCGCGAGATCTACTTCTCGCGCAACTCGCCGACGGTCATGGACCCGGACACGATGGAAGAGGTCATCGTCCCGAACAAGAAGGCGAACTACGCAGCGATCTTGGGCTTCACGGCCTACATCGGTAACTGAGCCTCGATCGAGGCACGACTTGGCAAGGGCCGGCTCATTCGAGCCGGCCTTTTGTCGTTGGGGGCGCCGGCGTGGGCTAGTCTCTAGTCGCCCTTTGCTCGGCTATCCCGTCACATCGCCGACGCCGTGCTTCGTCAACCACTGGCTGAGCGGTGCGGGAAGCTCGGCCGGTCGATCCCCCCAATCGTAGACGACGGCTGTCTTTGCGACGACGTCGTGAAGGGCGCGTTGCTTCGCGTCGAACACGATCCCTAGGACACCCACCAAGGTGACCGCACTGATGGGCATGACCAGCGCGCGAATCGCCGCATGGCCCGGACTGACGGGCGTTCCCTCTTTGTCGACGACCTTGATGCCGAGAACGCTCATGCCCGGTGTCCTCCCCGAAACCGCGACTCCGACCCAGAAGTAGACGAAGAACCAAATCGAAAACGCGGTGAGGCCCAAGACCCCGGCGCGCCAATCCCACTGCAGGTCCGACGCGAGCATGACGTTGATCGACCCCACGATGATGGTTGAGAACAGGCCGGCAGCGGTGAACGCCAAGAACGAATCTATCAGGTACGCCAGTAGGCGAGACAAGGGTCCGGCGTAATACCCGCTGATTCGTGCACGGCCGGGGCCCGCAGCGGGTTGGCTCTCCATTTCTTGTGCGACGAGCTTCGGAGGCCCGAGCGGTTGCGTGGCAGAATCGCGACCGAGAAGACGATCCACGAGCCCCATGATCAGGGTATCCAAACCCACCGCTTGGCGACGGGCAACGTCCAAGGTGGAGCCGGCAACTTGGCTGGTGCTTTGTGCCACCAAGCCACCGACGTTGGCCCGCTTGGTCACGGCCTGGACGTCGACGCGATCGACGAGCCGATTGACGTCGACCCCGTCCAGCAAGCGGTCGACGTCGACACCGTCGAGCAGCCGGTTGACGTCGACGCGGTCGAG
>JBATLA010000320.1:0-3204 GCA_049669945.1 Polyangiales bacterium
GCCACGCGCTTCGCGGTGGGCGCCTCGCCCGCCGGGTAGCCGAAGTAACCAGTGTCTGCGCTCTCGCGCGTCGTGTTCAATATCTGGTCGAGGTCGACCGATGCGCGCTGCTTTGCGTCTTCCTTGAAACCCACGCCCGAGCGAAGCGCCTCATTGAGGTGCTCTGCGATCTTGCGGTAGTGGCGCCGGAGCTTGCCTGCCGGCAGGCTATTCTGCTCGCCCTTCGCCAGACTTTCGGCGCTCTTTAAGAGGATCACCACGACTTTGTCGTGCTCCATGTAGAGCAACGCAAGGCCGAGTAGCAAGAGCAAGAGCGGAATGCCGATGACGACCAACCAAGGCAACGAAGCCACGTCTTCCTTGAAGGTGTTCGCAAAGAGTCCTCCGAGACCGACCGTGCTTCCCTGCCGACCGATGAGGTAGCCCACCTGCGCGTGAGCCGCGCCGCCTCGAACCGGTGCGACGATGGCCCGAGCGCGCTCGCCCACTTCGACGGACTCGGTGCTGCCCGTCATCTTCGAGATAGTCGTCGGCAGAATACTCTTGAGCTCGGTGCTCGTCAGCGCGTTCGCGCCACCCGAGTGCGCGGCGATGAGTCGGTCTCGATAGAAGAACACGAGAGAGGCGTTCGGCAGTTTCGCGCCCAGCCGGCGCGCCAGGTCGTCGCCAATCTTCATGCCGTGGACGATTGCGCCAACATAGCGACCGCCGTCGAACACGGGACGGGCCGCCATTCGGTAGACTTCGTCATTGTAGACCCACACGTCGTCGCGCATGAAGCCCCGGAGCGCGTCGCGCACCAGCGGCATCTTGCCGAGCTGATCCGACCCCGGCGAGGTCTTGTCGAGCGTCGCGACGACTTCGCCCTCGGTGTCGACCGCGAAGACCATGTCCCCCCGACCCTCTTCGAGCTTGGTGTTGAGAGCGTCGAGCTTGATGCTGAGGCGCCGCCGGACACCGGAATTCGGTGTGCCCACACGTCCGCTCGAGCTTCGAAGCGTTTGCCGAACTTCGGGCTCGACCGCGATTGAGGCCAGAGCATCGAGGCGCAGCCGCGCGTCGAGGCGCATCCACAGCTCAGCTTCGACGCGGTCGCGACGAAGTTGTTCTTCGAGTTGGAAGTCTGCTTCCCGGCTGGCGGCCGACTTGTTGAGAAAGGCCCCAGCGAGTGCGGCGCCAACGGCCAACGCGAGAACCAAGTACCAGAGGCGAGAGAGCATCGGCTACTTCCTCCCAATCTTGCTGAGGGCGAGCGGATCGATCTGCAGGGTCTTTCCTGCTGGCACGGTCACGCGCTGGACCGCGACTTGCTCTGACCCACGAAGAACGCGGAGCGAGTAGGGCCCCGGCGGAACATCGTCGAAACGGAACTTTCCGCTAGGCGTGACGCTGGCGCATGCGACAAGCTCGCGCATCGAGTGAAGGTAGCCATCGACATGACCGTAGATGCGATCGCTGAGCTCCCACGGACCTCCGGCCGGAACGGAAATCACGCGTGCCTTGCCCGGACCCGCTTCGAGCGGCGTGAAGCCCGCGAGTCCGACGACGGCAAGCTCATGCGTGAACGCGTCCCGGTTCTCGACTCGGACCTGCGTTCCCGTGCGCGCTGCCAGCGTCGACGGGTCGAGGCCGCCTCCACGAAAACGAAACGTGCAGCCGATCGGGGGACCGGTGAACTTGCCCGTCAGCACTGCGAGCACGTCGTCGTGGCTGCCGGTTTCGCGCTTTTCGGGAAGCGCGCCGTTCCACACCCGCCAATAGTGGTCTTGTTGATCGGAGTCCGAACGCGCGTCTGTGCTCGGGCTCGCCTTGATCGATCCTTCAATCGACTCGGCTGACACTCCCCCGAATGCGACGAGCACTGCGGCCGCACATCCGGCCCCCACCATGATCCAGTTCCTCAGTGTTCCCATTGGTATTTATGTATTATTACAGCTCCACTGAGAGAAAGGTAACAAAATTCCCGATTCCTGAGCGATCTGCGACCGGAGGCGTCCCGGAGGATTGGGGTGCCGTCGAGCCTCAGACCGTGGCGTAGTCGATGAGCTTGATGGGGTCGGGATGCAGGCGGGCACGCATCGATCGGGTCATCCCCGCGGGATCACCACCGATTTCGATGGCGGTCCGATCATCGAATTCCATCTCCACGTCGTCGGCATAGAAGTCGAGTAGATCGCGATGCCGATACGTGCCGTTCCAGGCGCTGAGCAGGTGTGCAGCCACGTGCAGAGGGTGGGTTGCCACGACGCGGAGGCAGAAGCGGTCGGGGGGACGGTCCTCCGCAAAAGGAAAGACCTTCGCCCCGAACCCCCAGTACGGGATCGTCGACACGAGAGCGGCGATGCACGCGCCCTCGAAGACGACCTCACCGCTTCGAATCGGCGCGCCCGTAGGTCGTCCCTTGCCGTCGAGCTTGATGATGTCGCTGCCTCGATTGACGACGCGCACGCGCATCTGCGGCCGAATGGCGAGCTCGGGGATCGTCCGCGTCGGAATTGAAATCGCATACGACAAGGCGCCCGTTGCCCGCTTTCCGACGAAGGGCAGGTGACGCACGAGCGTTCGGACTTCGTGGAAATGCTTGAGGCCGAGGGCGTCGAAACCCGCCCCGGCAAATGGCGTCAAGAGATCCTGCACTTCAATCAAGCGGAAGTCCCGATGTGCGCTGTGCTCGGTGAGCCGCGCCAAGTCCGCAAACACGTCTTGGCCGCTCGTCCCTGCGCCGAGCGCCCACGCGAGCGAGTTCCCGGTGCCCAGCTTGAGGAGTCCGAATCTCGGCGTCTCCTGTCCGCGCGCCTTGGCCTCCTTCGCGATCGAAGTGACCATCTGCACGAAGGTGCCATCGCCGCCTCCGGTGAGAACGACTGGGTAGGCTGCCTCTACGATGCTGTGCGCGATGCCGTGCGCCTCGTCCAAGCTCTTCGACAAGAACAAGTCCCCGCTCCGGACGACCTGGTCGAAGCTCTCGACGAGCTGATCGGTGACTTGTCTGGCGTTGCCGTTGAGGACGATCGCGACGCGGCCCGTCTTTTGAGGCATCGGCCTACAGCCTAATCAGCGCCGCTCCCCAGGTAAAGCCGGAGCCAAACGCAGGCATGAGAATCAAGTCACCCTTCTTCGCGCGCCCTTCTTCGATTGCTTCGCTGAGCGCGAGCGGGATCGAGGCCGCCGTCGTGTTCCCGTACTTCTGGATGTTGTGGACGA
>JBATLA010000321.1:0-1900 GCA_049669945.1 Polyangiales bacterium
GCAAGAGCCCACTCCAGCGCCGTTCAGTTGCCAGTTCAACTTCGAGTGCGGCGACGGTCGCCTTTGCATCGATGGCGAGTGCTTGCTTACCTGCCTCGACGCTGCATGCCCCGACACTCAGCAGTGCATGGCGGGTGCTTGCAGACCGTGCACAGACGAGACCTGCCTCACGAACTGCACCGAAGACAGCGAGTGCGCCGACCACGAGTACTGCAGTGCCTTCCAATGTGTTCCCGACACGCGGCCGGAGCAGTTCTGTCCCGACAACGATTGCCAGCCAGGTCGCGTATGCGTTCGGGGTCAGTGCCGCACCCCTTGCGACACCGATGAGCAGTGTGCCCGCATCGACGCCACGATTCGTTTCTGTGCGCCCGTCGAAGAGGTCAACCTCTGTGTTCGCAGCAGCGAGGTGCTGGCCGAGTGTCAACTCAACATCGACTGCGGCTTAGGCGAGGAGTGCGTCGACGGCTCCTGCTCTTCGGCCACACCTTGAACGGCGCTACCGCGTGCTTCGACGAGGCTCGTCACTCCGACGTAGAGAAATCCCGCGGAGAACAGCGTGACGAAAGGAACGCTCGCCCAGCTCTGGGTGCCGAGAGCCACAGCGAGTGTCGCGGTGCAATAGAGTCCAAAAACCAGCTCGAGCGCGTTGTGCCATGACCAGCGACCACGATACGCGAGCGGCCCCGACGCGCCCCCCTCGTCGGTAGCGCCGCTCTTGGGAGTCCTCACGAACTCGACATCCCGGCCGAACAGGCCTTCGATCGCCGCGCGGCCGTTGTTGACGGCGAGTCCAATACCGAGTGCCATCATGACCGGAAGGCGTTTCAGAGCCTGCATGGTTCCGCCGTAGAGATCCCGGTGTGCGACGACGTAGAAAGCTGCGACCGAGCCACAGGTCGCCCAGAACAGAGGCACGTCGAGCAACAGGAGCGTCGGGTCTTCCATCTGACGCCGAATCAACATGTTGGGAAGTTGAAGTGCGGCCAGAAGCAATAGGAACACATACGCGACGTTGTTGGTCAGGTGAAAGAACGCTTCACGTTTGACCTTGGCGGGAACAGGCGCGGTGATGATCCGGCCGAGCAGTTTGCGCGCGGTCTGCACCGAGCCTTTCGCCCAGCGATACTGCTGGCTCTTGAAGCTGCTCATGTCGCCGGGAAGCTCGGCAGGGACCATGATGTGAGGCGCATAGACGAACGTCCACCCCGCGAGCTGCGCGCGATAGCTCAAGTCCATGTCTTCGGTGATCGTGTCGTGCTGCCAGCCGCCCGCGTCTTCGATGGCGGCTTTTCGCCACATTCCGGCGGTCCCGTTGAAGTTGAAGAATCGACCCGTTCGGTTGCGCGCCGCGTGCTCGATCACGAAATGGCCGTCGAGCAGCATCGCCTGGCAGCGGGTCAGCAAGGAGCGATCGCGGTTCAGGTGGCCCCACCTCGCTTGGACCATCCCGACCGATGGATCGGTGAAGAAGTCGATGAGATCTCGCACGGCGCCCTCACGCGGAACGAAGTCCGCGTCGAAGACCAAAACGAAGTCGCCCTCGGATTGGCGCAAGCCGTGTTCGAGGGCGCCAGCCTTGTAGCCCACGCGGTCGGCTCGCCGAATGTATCGAATGTTTAACCCCTCGCGGCGAAGCGCTTCGCATCGTGCCCGGGCGATCTCCGCTGTCGCATCGGTCGAGTCGTCCAGCACTTGGATCTCGAGGCGCTCTCGCGGATAATCGATGCGTGCGACCGCGTTGATGACACGCTCCACGACCAGGAGCTCGTTGAACATCGGGAGCTGCACAGTCACGTTGGGCAGATCAGCCTCTGCGAAACGGTCGCGAGGAGCGACTCGCGCGCGTCCGTGTCGGAGGTACGACCAGAGGAGCGCGCTCCGGTGGACGCCGTAGAGT
>JBATLA010000322.1:0-5285 GCA_049669945.1 Polyangiales bacterium
GTCGTCGAATCGCACCCGGCCTTTGGTTTCGAAATCACCTCGCACGGTCTGCCGGATTTTGAGGTCGAACTCGACGTCGCCCGAGATGCCTTCGGCAAACTGCTGGAAATTCGGATCCTCGCTCACCGCAGGGATTTCGCCCCATGCGTGGATCTCGGTGATGCCCTTGTACTCGACGTGCCCGTCCATGTAGAGGTCGCCGCCCGAGTACTCGGCTTTCACCGAGTCGATGTCGAGGCCGTCCTCGCGGGCGCGGAGCTTCGCGACGAACGGGGGGACGTAGAACGGCTCGTAGGTGAACCCTTCCGTCTCGATGGCCACGCCCAGCACGTCCTCGTTCTTCGGGTCCGTGCTGAGCTCGATGCGGCCGTTGGCTTCGACATCGGGCGCTCCGCCGATGAGCGGAGCGAGTTTCAGGGCCGGACTGGAGACTTCGATCCGCGTGACGCCTTCGCTCGGAAGCTCGCCCTTGACGCGGGCCTTTCCGCCCGCGGTGTCCACGTCGGCTTGCAACCGGTAGTTGCCTTCAGGTCCCCACAGGCGCACCCAGCCCCTGCCTTGGCCCTTCAGGGACTCCGCCCAATCGAACCCCACGTCGTAGAGGGTCTCCCCGCTCACGGGCTCCACTCGAACGAAGAGGTCGAGGTCGTATGGGTCCTCGGGCTCGGCGCCCTCGCGCGGCCGGTACACGAGCTCGGCGGTCATGTGCTCTTCGCCACGGCTCGCTTCGCCCGTAACTTGGGTGCCCCGCGCGTCGGTGTGCACGGTGCCGGCGATATTGTCGATCGTCGCGTCGAATGGAAACGGGCTGACGATCCGTCCCTCCGCAGACCACACCTCGATCTCGGTGATCCAGTGAAACTCCATCCGACCTTTGGTGTCGAGGTCGACGATACGCAGGCCCTGCAGGCCGAGGATCTCGCCAGTTACTTCCAGATTGCGAAGGTCCATGTTGTCGACAATCGCGTGGAAGGGCTCACCCACCGTGGGGGTCTGGTCGGCCGCTTCGAACGCGGCGAGAAACGTTGGCGCGCCCTCTCCGTCGTCGACCAAGTCGACCCACCCGTTGGTCAGGCGGCCGTAGTAGAAACGGAGCTTGCCCCGAAGCCCAGCGATGGGGTCGATGCCGAGCTCCACGGTCTCGCCATAGATGATCGCCCGGCCGTCGGGGTCGTACACAAAGGTATCCTTGACCACCGTGCGCCAAAGTCGAAGTTGCTCGATGTAGCCAGCGTGCATGGTCCCGACCATCTGCTCGGACACGAAGTCGTTGAGTATGTCCCGGCCGAGTCTGCGCCCAAGGTCAGTGTCCAGATGGAAGAGCACGCTCGTGAGCAACGACAAGATGGCCAACAGGGGCCACCCGAGAAACCAACTGAAGAGCCGGTTGAGCCAGCGCATCAGAAGGCCTCACCGATCGTGAAGTGAATGGCTCCAGGCACGCCGCCTCGAATGAACCGGAAAATGTTGAAGGCGTTCGGAGGAGGGGCCCCGTTGACGACCTGCCAACCGGGGATCAGGAAGCCGAAGTCGAGACGAATCGGTCCGACTGGCGTCCGATAGCGAAACCCGAAACCGGCGGCGGCGCGAATGTAATTGAAGCGCCAGACGTTCCCGCGGTTCACGTCACCGAAGTCCATGAAGAGCGCCGTCGCGAACGCTTGCGTGATCGGAACCCGCCACTCGACCCCGGCTTCCCATTTACGCAGGCCGCCGTCGTTTCGCGCGTCCTGACCTTCGCGGTTGAGGGAGTCGATGTTGCCCGGGTCGCCCAGGAACCCGCCGAAGAAGCCCCGATGGGTCGTCGGACCACCGGAGCGCAGTCGATAGTTCTGTGGCCCGAGCTCCTGGCCGATCAGATCGAGGCGATTCTGATCTTTAGAGAAAATGAACATCGCGCCCATGCCGAATCGAAACGCAAGCGTCGACGAGAGCGGCAACGGGGCGTAGCCGCGTACCTCGGGCGAGACACGGACATACTGCCAAGAGCGCTTGAGCTTTGCCGGCGACTGTTGACTGCTGGCGCGAAAGAAGAAGCCGGCCCGCGGGCTGCGCGAGTCGTCTCTGAGATCGACGATGACGCTTTCGTCGAAGAAGACGACCTGGTAGCTCGTTGGGAATCTTGGATCCCTGTCTGCCACCAGGTAGGTGTCGTAGTTCAAACCACCGACGAGGAGGAGGCGTCCGTCGAAGAACGGGCGCGAGAGGTTGCCGCGGACCTGAAGATCGTGCCGGCGGAAGAGCTCGAAGGGGTCCGGGCCCCAATCGTAGCGAAAGTCGAGCGCAGCCGTGGTGCGTGGTTCGAGGAACGCAGGACGCCGATAGGAGACGCGGAGCTCGTTGCCAAAGATGAATCCCCGATTGAAACGGAAGAAAGGGTCCGGGGCGACGATTTTCGGACGATCCTCGATGCGCAACTTCCGGAACCCGGTGATGAAATTCCGGTGTTCGAACAGACCGAACAAGTGAACGTCGGAGATTCGGGTGTCCTGTTCCAGGGTGAGCGTGGCGATGGTACCGCTTTGGAGGCCCGCACCGATGCCCCAGCGGATCTGTCGCCCCGGCTCGACCGCGATGTTGATGTCGACGACACCAGTGCATTGTTCGTCCGCGTCGAGTCTAGGGTTCTCGCTGACGTCGACCGACGCTAGGGCTCCGAGCGCGTAAACCGCACGCTGGGCGTCTGCCACCGCGTCGGAGCTGTATGTGTCGTCGGTATGTAGGTCCGCGACGTCGAGAATGGTCTTGGCTGGCAGGTCCTCGTAGCCCGACACGGTGATATCGCCGAGCTTGCACGCGGGCCCGGGCTCGACGTAGAGGTCGACGAACGCCTCTCGTGCCTCCCGATCGATTTCTACGCGCCCCGATGCCCTGCCGCACGCGTAGCCCGCGCTCCTCAGCCGGCGCCGAATCGCGCGCTTGCTTCGCTCGTAGAGCGACTCGTCAAATGGGTTCCCAATCTCCAGGGCGACCGCGCCTTGGATTTCTTTGCGCTCATGATCGCGCAGACCCTCGTCGCCGGTGACCCGGATCGACCGAACCAGAACGGGCAAGCCTTCCTCGACCTCGATGCCGATCGAAACCTTACAGCCTTCGCTTTCGCCCTCTCGGGTACACGGTGCCTCACCCGGGGTCGTCGTCACGATGCGGTCATCGGCGGCGGCCGACGGCGGGCTGAACTCGGTGCTGACGACCGCCGCGTCGTAGTACCCGCGCGCCTGGTACCAGCGCTCGATCCGGTCGATGTCGCGATCGAAGACCGCAGAATCGAGCGTCGGCCAACCCTTTCGGAGCTTCTTCCACAGGTCGAAAGAGACCCGCTTTCCGTCGAATGGCGGGACGCCGCACTGGCGGTCGGGGCTGGTCCCAAACGCGATGGTCACCCGGTCCCGCTCCTGTGAGGCCATGCAGGCCCGGAGCGCCTCGTCATCGAGCTGCTCCATACCGGTGAAACGGATCCGATCGATGCCATATGCATCCTCAGGGATCGTCTTGCACCCGCTCGCCAAAACGAGCAGAAGCCAGATGCATCGCCGTCCGCCCATCTACCTAGGGCTTGTAGCGCGTTGCGGCCTAATTCCGCCAGCGAACGGCGTAATTTCGGCCGTTTGGCGGCCCTCGGACTAGGCTGCTACAGGTAGCGTCGCGAGTCCATGAAGCAGTACTTCGTCCAGACCTTCGGCTGCCAGATGAACGTCCACGACTCCCGGCGGATCGAGGAGGTCCTACTGCGGAGTGGCTACCGCGAGGCGAGCGAGCCCGCGTTGGCCGATTTGCTCATCGTCAACACCTGCAGCGTCCGCGAGAAGGCCGAGCACAAGTTGATGAGCCTTCTCGGCACCTTTCGGCCATTCAAGGAGGCCCAGCGGGGCACCGTCTTGGCCGTTGCGGGCTGTGTCGCGCAGCAAGAGGGCGAGCGATTGCTCAAGAAGGCGCCGTTCGTGGACATCGTTCTCGGGCCCGACAACATCCCGGAGCTCCCGGCGCTGATTCGGGAGATCGAGCACGGGGCGCCCCCGGTTACGCGCACCCAGTTCGACATGGACGACCCGCAATTCCTGAGGGCCAAACCCCACGCGGATCGGCGCGAGGTCACGGCATACGTCACGGTGATGAAGGGCTGCGACGAGCGCTGCACATTTTGTATCGTTCCCTATACCCGTGGCTCGGAGCGATACCGGCCGGCTGACGAGATCGTCGGCGAGATCCAGGACCTGGTCGAGGGCGGTGTGCGCGAGGTGACGTTGCTCGGGCAGACCGTCAATTCCTGGCACGAGCCGGGAGATGCCGCACAAGCCGCGAAGACCGAATCCAAGATGGCGGCGTCCACCTCTCAGTTCGCAGAGCTTCTGCGCCGGATCGCGCATGAGGTGCCGGACCTCTTACGGCTTCGATACACGTCCCCGCACCCGCGACACATCACAGCGGCGCTCATCGCCGCCCACGCGGACCTCGAGGTGCTGCCTGCACACGTGCACCTACCCGTCCAATCCGGGTCGGACCGGCTGCTCCGCCGAATGGCGCGGCGCTACACCTCGGACGACTACATCGCGCGCACCGATGCACTCAAGGCCGCCAAGCCTGGGCTGACCCTGTCCGCCGACTTCATCGTGGGCTTCCCCGGCGAGACCGACGATGACTTTGAACAGACGCTCGAGCTCGTCCGTAGGGTCGGCTTCGTTGCGGCGTTTGGCTTCAAGTATTCGCCGCGACCGTATACCCCGGCGCTCAAGCTTGGTGATGAGGTTTCCGAAGACGTGAAGAACGAGCGACTGGCTCGCTTGTTTGCCCTCGTCGAGACGCAGCAGCAGGCACACTTGCAGTCGTTGGTCGGCCAAGAGCTCAGTGTGCTGGTTGAAGGGCCATCGCCCGGCGACACGGGGCGCTTCGCCGGCCGAAGCGAGCGAAACGAAATCGTGCACCTCCTTGCTCCGGATGGCACAGATCCGACGGGCCAGCTCGTGACCGTGACCATCGATGAGCCGTTTCGGCACAGCCTGTCGGGATACATGGTGGGCGCCAAGGGCGGCCAGGGTTCCGCGCATCGAACGCGCCTCTCCGTCATCGACGCTGGAGGCGCCTCCTGATCGGGCAGTCTGCGAGAGAGCGGCTCCGCCCTTGGCGTTTCGCGCTGCTTTACATGGCGCTCATCTTCGTGATCTCGTCGTTCGAGGTGCAGGTGCCCGGGGTGCAACACCTTCCGTTTCGAGACAAAGCGATCCACTTCGTCGAATACGCGGTGCTGGGGTGGCTTTGCGCCTACGCGGCGTCGCGAAGCTGGCCAT
>JBATLA010000323.1:0-1782 GCA_049669945.1 Polyangiales bacterium
GTGTGAGTGGGCCACGCAATCGTTGCTGTAGTTGCGGCCGTCACATCCGCACACCGGTGCCCACTCCTTGGTGCACACCGTAGGCTTGCGGGCGCACTCGCCGGGGCCGGAGACTTCGCCGCAGTACTGGGCTTCGCTGTAGTCGCAGAAGAACCCCTGCGAGCATGCCGCGACTGCGCCGCCCTCGCCGCAGCTCCCGACGGCAGCACCCGGCGTCGCGGAGCATTGCCCGGATTGCCGCGGCGAGACACCATGTGAATGCGCCACGCAGATGTTGACGTACGTCCGACCGTCGCAGCCGCAGACAGGGCTGTAGTCCTTCGTGCAGGTCGAAGGCATGGGGAAGCAGGCACCCTTCGCTCCGCTCTCTCCGCACTCGGCGGTGGGTCCGTAGTGGCAAAGGAACCCTTCCTGGCAGGTCGCGCCCGCCGCGCGGCTACAGTCGCCGCCCGGGCGATCCGGGTAACGGGCCGACTCGCTTTCCTTCGCGCACGAAGCCAACAACCCCAAGAAGAGAAGACACATCGATGCTCGCGCCATAGGTCGATAAGTATCTCTGAAGGTCGAGGGGGGCAAGCGGTCAGCGCCAGCGTCAGCGGTCAGCGCCAGCGTCAGCGTCAGCGGGCGGGGAGGGCGTCCACCAGTTGCGGCACCCACTCTCCTGCGGTTCCGGTGAGAAAGGCTCCGCTTCCCGTCCTTCGCACGAGCTCGCTGAACGGATTGGGCTCCGGATTGATGACGAGCATGGGTACGCGGCGTTGGGCGGCGATCGTGCCGATGTGCATAGGCAGCGATGTCGCTCCGGTGGTGCCGATCACGATGACCAAGGACGCGTTTCGGGCCGCCTCGATCGAGCTTTGAAAGCGGAAGTTCGCTTCGTCGTAGCTCTCGTCGAACCACAGGACGTGCGGCCGGGCGGTGGCTCCGCACGAGGGACACTTCAGAAGCTTCCGTTCGTGCTCGGTCAACGGGCGCCCCTTGTCCCACGCGCTATCGATGCCCGCGGGCATCGGGACTGGAGCTGGCAAGCACTCCTTCGAGCAGCGCATGAAATCGATGTTGCCGTGGATCTGATATGTCCGATCCGGCGTGTTGCCGGCGCGGAGGTGCAGCCCGTCGACGTTCTGGGTGACCAGCAAGAAGCCATCGCCGGCACGCCGTTCGGCGCGGACGAGCGCACGGTGAGCCGCGTTGGGTTCCGCGGCGCGACAGACGCCACGTCGGTAGAGGTACCAGGCCCACACTTCGTCGGGCATCTCGCAGAACGCCGACATCGTCGCGATTTCTTCTGGCCGATAGTTGTCTGAACCGACCCGCCAGTACCCCTCCTTGCCGCGGAAGGTAGGGATACCGCTCTCGGCGGAAATCCCAGCTCCGGTCAGCCACAGGACGAGGCCCGCGTTGTGCCTGAGAAGCTGTTTTACGGAGGCGTCGAGCATAAGTGAGTCACCGAGTTGCGCTCGTTTCTCGAAGGCACCCGTAGCACGGCCACGTAAAACCAAAAGCGCCGACCGACATCTCGGAACGACGTGACGACAAAGGGCTTGGTTGAGGTATCCTCCGCAACGAGATGACGACAGCCCCGCCACTATTTTCTCGCCCTACACAGCCTCTTCGTCTGGCGTGCTTTCCATGACCGAACCGAGTGAGGACAAACGCAGGGCCAGGCTCATCAACGCCGTGCTCGACCGGGTCGACGTCGATTCGTTGCTTGGGCAAGTCGAGCTCGATGATCTGCTTGCTCGTATCGACGTCAATCAACTGCTCGACCGCGTCGACGTC
>JBATLA010000324.1:0-9568 GCA_049669945.1 Polyangiales bacterium
GTGTAAGCATCTCCTCGAAGAAGCTATCTCGCGTTTCGGAAGCATTGACGTGCTCGTCAACAACGCCGGCCACAATTGCCGCGGTCCGTATCACAACATGCCGATCGACGACATCCTGCAGATGCTCGACGTGAATCTCCGAGCCCCCTTGGTGCTCACGCGGCTTGCCCTACCGACGATGCGCTCCCAAGGTTCCGGAGCCGTCGTGAACGTGGCCTCGATCGCCGGGCGCATCCCCCTTGATGAAGAGGCAAGCTACTCGGCGACCAAGTTCGCCCTTCGCATCTTCTCGTTTGCCTTGGCCGAAGAGCTTCGCGACACCGACATCCACATCAGCGTCGTCTCGCCCGGCCCGGTCGACACGGGCTTCATCACGGATCCGAGCGTCATCAATGACGTTCCCCCGATCGTGTTCGCCCAGCCCATGAGCACCGCCGAAGAGATTGCGGATCTCGTGCTTGCTTCGGCGGCCGATGGCGCAAGGGAACGAACGAAGCCCGCTTTCAGCGGCAAGCTCGCCACCCTCGGATACTTGCTGCCCGCCATGCGACGCGTTCTCATGCCCGCCATGGAGCGCAAGGGTGTACGCGAAAAAAAGAAGTACATGGAACGCCACCGGCTTTGACTAGCGCTTACTGTCGTCGACCGGCTTCGGAAGCGCAGAGATGCGCTTTTCCGACGGGCCCCACATCGCGACTTTCGGGAGCATTTGATAGAGCAGCCAGTGGTACGTACTCCGGGGCAAGATGCGCCTGAGCCACGCGAACACCCTCGCGTCCATCGTGGCTGGCACGCGGAGTGGTGGGCGCCGGTGCCTCAGCGTCCTGATCACTACGCTCGCAACCGAGTCGGGCGTCGCCCTCGACATGCGCATCAGCTTGGCGATGAACGGGCTCATATTGACGTAGTGCTCGTGGTACGGCTCGGCGATCTCGTGCTCCGAGCGAT
Source organism: Polyangiales bacterium (assembly GCA_049669945.1). Taxonomy (GTDB): domain Bacteria; phylum Myxococcota_A; class Polyangia; order Polyangiales; family Houyiibacteriaceae; genus SG8-38. Next base: position 949 of record JBATLA010000324.1, read on the forward strand.
CGCTCTGTTCGGTGTACCGAACCTTCTGGAAACCATCGGAGTCCACGAAACCCGGCTGCACCAGAGTGACGCGGATGCCCCAAGGCCGAACTTCGTACCAAAGCGCCTCGTGCGCCCCTTCGAGCGCAAACTTCGAGGCGCTGTACACGGCCATCGTCGGCATCGCCATCATGCCGCCTACCGAGCTGATGGTGACGATGCGTCCGGCCCGCTTCTCTCGCATTCCCGGCAGCACGAGGCGAACCATCTCCATCGGCGATCGGAAGTTCACGTTCATTTGTGTGAGCCTCTCTTCCTCCAAGACATGCTCGACGACAGCGCGATAAGAGACGCCCGCGTTGTTGACCAAGACGTCGACGCCGCCCCAATCGCGCTCCGCTTCTGCGAGCACGGCTGCGCGCTCCTCGGGCTTCGTGACGTCGAGCGGACGAATCCGAACGTGCGACGATTCCTCGATCGCGTGGGCCGCGAACCGGGGCAATGAGCCTTGCCGCGCCGTCAAGATGACACGGTACTTCGTTCCGCAGAGGGCGCGCGCAGTCGCGAGACCGATGCCGGTGCTCGCGCCTGTGATCAACACCGTCTTGCCCGATTCCATTCGGGTTTGAGTTTATAGGTGCACGCACTTACACTGAAAGAGTCTTTTTTGGGGCAAGGGAGGGCGCTATGGGGTGGCTTATTGGTTTGCTGGTGGTTGCAGGCGTTCTCGCCGCCTGGTTTGCGAGCATGTACAACGGGCTGGTCAATCTGCGGAATCGCTTCAAGAATGCGTTCGCCCAGATCGATGTTCAACTCAAGCGGCGGTACGACTTGATCCCGAACCTCGTCGAAACCGCGAAGGCATTTCTCGCCCACGAGCGAGGCACGCTCGAAGCGGTCATCGCGGCACGCAACTCTGCCTCAGCAGCACGCCAGGAGGCCGCGTCCGATCCGGGCAATAGGGAGGCCATGAAGGGGCTGTCGACGGCAGAAGCAGGGCTGACCGGCGCCTTGGGGCGGTTCTTCGCGCTTTCAGAAGCGTATCCAGAGCTCCGCTCCAACCAAAACATGATGCAGCTCTCCGAGGAGCTCTCCACCACCGAGAACAAGATCGCCTTCGCTCGTCAGGCCTACAACGATGCGGTCATGCGCTACAACAACAAGTGCGAGATGGTCCCGTCGAATCTCGTGGCTGGCATGTTTGGCTTCCAGCGCGCCGAGCTTTTCGAGGTCGAAGACGAAGGCCAACGCGAGCCCATCAAAGTTCAGTTCTAACCCATGGATTTCTTCGAGGAGCAGAATCAGGCGCGCAAGCGTACTGTGCGCCTCGCAGTCCTCTTCGCGATTGCGGTCGCAGGAATCACGACCGCGGTCTACGCGCTCTCGATGGCCGTCTACACCTCCGTCGCCACCGACGCGGAAGGCCTCGCATACATCGTCGGCCGCTACGACGAAGTCACCGGCATCGCCGCTTCACTCTGGAATCCGGCCGTGTTCCTGTTCGCGTGCTCGAGCACGGCCACCGTGGTCGGCCTTGGCTCGCTCTACAAGATCGCGCAGCTCCGCGACGGTGGTGCAGCCGTCGCGCGTGGCCTTGGCGGGCGCCAGGTCGAACCAGATTCTACCAAGCTCGAAGAACGGCGCCTACTCAACGTCGTCGAGGAGATGGCGATCGCATCCGGCGTGCCGACGCCCGACGTCTATGTCCTCGATCGCGAGCCGGGCATCAACGCGTTCGCCGCTGGAAAGACCACGAGCGACGCCGCAATCGGCGTCACGCAAGGGACCCTTCAACTTCTCCGCCGCCAGGAGCTCCAGGGAGTCATCGCGCACGAGTTCAGTCACATTCTCAATGGTGACTCACGGATCAACCTCCGCGCGATTGGCTTGCTGCACGGAATCTTCCTCTTGGCGCTGATCGGCCGCTTCTTGATTCGGGGCTCGAGCACGAGCAGCAAGAAGCAAGGCGGCGGTATCGCTCTCGTCGGCCTCGGCTTGCTCGTCATTGGCTCGGTTGGCGTATTCTTCGGTCGCATGTTGCAGAGCGCCATCTCCCGGCAGAGGGAGCTTCTGGCCGACGCATCGGCAGTGCAGTTTACCCGAGACGCCGACGGTCTGGTCGGCGCGCTCAAGAAGATTGGCGGCTCGGCTCAGAGCTCTTTCCTCGGGACTCCAAAAGCCGACGAGGCGAGCCACATCTTCTTTTCCGACGCCATTCGTCGGTTTCGATTGTTTGCAGGCCTCTTTCGGACGCACCCTCCGCTCGACGATCGGATTCGCAAGCTCGAGCCGCACTGGGACGGCGAGTTCCCTGAAGTGGCCCTTCCACAGATCGCGGACGGAATGAGTACGCCGCCAGATGCGCCTCCAGAGGACGTCGCCGCGTTTGCCGAAGCGCCCACGGAAGAGTCGGTGAGTCAGGCGATCGCGCACATCGGCAGCCCCCGTCCGGAGCAAATCGTGTTCGCTCGCTCGCTCCACGCCGCGCTTCCCGAGACCTGGCGCCACGCTGTGCACCAGGCGCCGATGGCCCAGGCGATGGTGTTTGGGCTCTTGCTAGCGCAGGACGAGGTGCTTCGCGGCACCGAGCTCATCGCGCTCGCCGAGCTGACCGACCCGCACACTGCAGACCTCTCTCTTCGCTTTCATTCCGAGGCTTCCGAGCTCGCATCTGCGGCCAAGATCGCGCTCATCGACATGATGATGCCCACGCTCCGGACTCTTTCGGTCGCCGAGTACCATCGATTCCGCGGCACGATCGACATGATGATGCGCAGCGACCGCCGCATCGATCTGTTCGAGTACACGCTGAGTCGCATGATTCAGCGGCATCTCGCCCGCTACTTCGAGGGCTCGGGTCCGACTCCCCTCCGTTTCCGTTCGCTCAAGCAGTTGGTCCCTGACGCGCGCGTGTTGCTTTCCGCGCTCGCACGCACGGGGAGTCGGTCGGAGGAAGAGGCGGCGCGCGCATTTCGGCATGGCGCCCAAGCGCTACAGCTCGTGGGCGCCCAGATCGTGCCTTCAAGCGGCTGCAGTCTGTCAGCCATCGACGACGCGCTTCGCAGGTACGACGCCGCCAGCCCCGCACTCAAGAAGAACGTCATGTTTGCCTGTGCGGCGACGGTGATGGCAGACGATGAGGTGACCGATCAGGAGGCCGAGCTCATCCGAGCGATCGGGGATGGGCTCGATTGTCCTGTGCCCCCTTTTGTGCAATCGAGGTAGCATCATGGAGACACGCAACGTTTACGAGACGGACGACGAGGTTCAAGCCTTGGCCCTTCAGGAGGCCCTCGAGTCGGCCGGGATCGCTGCCGTCCTCGTCAATCACCGTGACACTGCCTACCCCGGCATTACCGACCGCCTGCGCCACGGGACGGAGATTCGTGTCGAGGATGATCAGGTCGAGCAAGCCACCCAGCTCATCGAGGAATTCCTCGCCGCTCAGCCTGTCGAAGGGCCGCCTGTGGCGCCCCCGCCCGATAGCGGCCCCGCGCCCGGGATCCGGGGTCCGGGCTGGCTCGTCATCTCCCTGATATTCCTAGGGTTTTTGGGAGTCGCAGCTTATTTACTAAATGGCAATTAAGTTCTTGGATCAGGTTCCATTTCGCGCTATAAATTTACGGTTAGTAAAGGAAGCGCACGATGGACGTCACGATGCAAACTTACGGCCTCCGGGAGCTGGCAAAGCTCCTCAACTGGAACCCGGCTCACTGCAAAGTGATCCTCAAGCAGTTGGGCGCCGATCCGACGGAGCCGATCGACGAAGAGCTCGCAGCCCAGGTCGCCCAGAAGATCCGGCGCGCCTGGCCACCGCAGGCTGCCTAGTCAGCCGAGGGCAGAAGCACGTTTCGGGGGTTCGCCCGGTCTTCTCTCGAATCAGCTAGGCGCTCGTTCGCCAATCGCGTCCACAAGTCCCGAGTCCCGTCGCGCGCGACGTCCCAGCGCAGCGAGCACGACTTCTTTCGGTGCCACGATCCGCACGCGTTTCTTCGCGCGACTCACGGCCGTATAGAGTAGCTCTCGCGTGAGCAACGGCCCGTCCTCTGCCGGTAGCACGACCAAGACCTCGTCAAACTCGGAGCCCTGCGACTTGTGCACGCTCAACGCGAAAGCGTCGGCGTAGCGGGGCAGCCGCGCCTCTGCAATCCGTCGGAGCTCCTGGGAGTCGCTTTGTACGATCGCGCTTGGTGTTTCGCCGTCGATGAGCATCGCGAAGTCTCCGTTCGACACGCGAAGCTCTTGGTCGTTCTGCTCGATGATGATGGGCGTCGCGCGCGGGTCGTCTCCGCTGGCCCGAAGTCGCTCTTGGATGGCGGTGCCGAGCCTTCCCGTGCCGATCGGGCCCCGTCGAAACGGAGTGAGCATCACGTAGCGGCTTCGCAGATCGAAATGAAGCGCGGCGTCGGTCGTACCGCAGGCTTCCGTCCAATGCGTGGTCGCCCGGTCGAGCTCCGCTGGAAGCGAGGTAAGAGGTTCCCACACCACATCAGCCGAGTCTGTCCGGCTCAGGAGGCCATCGACGCTAGCCGAGTCGCCCTCTCGGATTGCGCTTACGAGCTGGCCCAGCGGCTGCGTCGCTTCATAGCGCCAAGTCTTCGTCAGATGGGTGACCCGCCCCTGCCACCAGGTGTCCTCGCTTGCATCGACCAAATCGCGAAGCACGGACCCCGCCTCCACGGAAGTGAGCTGGTCGGGGTCACCGACAATCACGAGCGTGGCGTCCCGATGGGTTGCGTCCAGCAGCTGCCGCATCAGCCCGAGGTCGATCATCGACGCCTCGTCGAGCACGATGATGTTCGCTTCGAGCGGCAGGTCCGCGCTTCGCGCAAAGCGCATGCCCTCACGGTGCATGCCAAGCGCGCGGTGGACCGTCGAGGCCTCCGTCGGGATGCATGCCAGGACCTCCTCGGACGCGTCGATACGCTCTTTCGCGCCAAGCACCGCCTGACCCAATCGTGCGGCGGCCTTTCCGGTTGGAGCGAGGAGTAGGACTCGCGGGGGCCTACCGGAGCGACGCAGATCGCGCTCCGCGATCATCGCGATGATCGAGGCAACCGTCGTCGTCTTGCCCGTGCCCGGACCGCCGCAGAGCAAGGACACGGAATGCTCCATCGCGTTCACCGCCGCGCGGCGTTGGGGAGAGCCCTTGCCTTGTGGGAACAGCCGTTCGAGCGTCGATTCGAGCCAAGCCGCGTCGTCCGGAAGTGCGCCCGCCTGGCTGGCCCTCGCCGCCAGCTCCTCCGCGATGTCTCGCTCGAGCTGCCAGTACCGTCGAAGGTAGAGGCGAGCCTTCCCGTCGAGCACGAGCGGGCCGTCCTTCGTGAGTACATTGCTCCGCAGCCGCTCGGCCCATTCCGACGCTTCGGGGAGGGCGCCGGGGAGCACTGTCTGGTGGGGCCAGAGCTCGTTTGCCGAAGTCTCGAGCGGAAAACACGTGTGCCCACGTCGAACGTGGCGACTCGTCAGCGCGATGGCCAGCCCAACGGCGGTGTCGTCGGCGGCGCCCACGCGGGACAAGGTCCTCGCGAGCTCGACGTCGAGCAGCTCCAGCAACTCGAGGGAATGAAGCTCATCGAGATTCATCGCGGCCCCCCAACCAGGCGTCCATTGCGTCGAGCAGCTCTGGAGACTGCCTGTCGAAGAACACGCTCGAACCTGCTCGCTCGGGGCCATCCATGCCGCGAACGAACAAGAACAGCGCACCGCCCCAGTGCTCCGCGGGGTCGTAGCCCGGCACGCGCTGTCTCAAGTAGCGATGCGCCGCAGTCGAGTAGAGTTGCCCCTGAAGCACGTAGTGGTCGCGCTGCACCGCTTCGATTACGTCAGCCTGCTCATATGCGGGGAGTCGATTGGACTTGTAGTCGGCGACGTACCAGCGGCCTTTCCACTCGAACATCAGGTCGATGAAGCCGCGAAGGAAGCCCTGAAGAGTCTGACCGCTCACGCGCTCCAGCCGTTCATAGTATCGGGGTGCGGCCGCGGGCGCCCCAAACCTCTTCAGCAGCGCCGTCAGCTCCCGCAGACTCGGGCGCTCGAGCGCGAGCGTGAACTCGAGCTCACGAAGCTGCTGGTCGCGCTCGAGCTCCCGCAGCGCCGGGAGCGTCAGGTCGCTGTGCATCGGGGTCGAGGTCACCGCCACGAGATCGTGCTGGACCGAGGGAGCGAGCTTCGTTTCGAATCCGTAGAGCGCGAGCTGACGTTCGACCACGGTCAGAGCTTCCTCCCTGGCCATCGCGCGGAGCTCCGCCTCTTCCAAGATCGAGTGGAGGAGGAGTCCGGTGCGCGCGCCGCCGGGCAACTCCTCGAAGAGTGGAGAGGTGGTGTCGGCCACCGAAGGCCCAGGTGCCTTCTCGTCGGAGCCGGTCAGGCTCGTGAAGCTGGCTATGCGGGGGGTGTGATCGAAGAGCCGCCGCTGCGGTCTCGCCTCGAGCGACAGGTCCGCGTGGTCGGCATGCTGGACGATCGCCTGCTCGGGCCGCGGCCTGCGCCAACCGACAACTCCGCCGGCGGACTCCACGAAGGCCTCCACGTCCGTCCGTACTCGGTCGTCGTCGAGCTTCCCCTTCGCTCCGCGATCGTGGATCAGGTAAGCCAAGGCGGAATCCTTCCAGTTTCGTCTCGGCCCCCAGAAGAGCGTGCACTGATACTTGGCCCGAGTGACGGCGACGTAGAGCAGTCGAAGGGCCTCAGAGGCGGCTTCCTGCTGGCTGGTCTCTTGATGCGCTGTCTTCGCCGCCGAGCCGAGGTCGACCGCGAGGTTCCCGGCTTCGTCGTGGAACTTCACCGCGACCTTGTCGAAGGGCCAAAGGCCCGCATCTCCCCAGGTAAACGGGCAGAAGACGACTCCGTACTCGAGTCCCTTGCTCTTGTGGATCGTGGTGACCCGCACGGCTCCCGATTGAGCGTCGGGGCGCTGCTGCAGGTCTTCGAGCGCCAGCGCGCCTTGGTCCGACGTGCCGTCATTCAAGCGACGGAACCATTGCATGAGGGCTACCGGGCTGCGTCGACGCTCGCGCTCCCCGCGAAGCAACAACTCTTGAAGGTGGAGGAGGTCTGTGAGCTCGCGGCGAGCCGTCGACCGCGATGCAATGGCCGTCTCGGCGTGGGTGCTGCCCAGCATGTCTTCCAGGAATCGGAGGACGCCCTGCGCGTGCCACGCTTCGTGCCACTCACGAAACTGTGAGACCCAGCTCGACCAGGCGTCATCGTCCATCGATGCGAGCTCGAGGGGAGACACTCCGACCAACGAAGTCAGGAGCGCGCGTCGCACCGCCCTCGAGTCACCCGGCATCAGCGCCGCCTCCAGCACCGCCCAAAGGTCTTTGGCGATCTCGGTGCTGAGAACGCTCGCACCTCCGTCGAGTGAGGTCGGGACATTCAGGGCCCGCAACGCTTTCGTCACGGCAATCGCTTGGCTGTTGGTTCGACACAGCACAGCAATGTCCCCGGGCTGCACTGGACGCTCTTCGATCGTCGCCTCGGATTGCAGCAGAAGTGCGACCTCGTTGGCGGCGATCGAAGCGACGCGTGTGGCGACCGCTCCCCGCAATTCCTCCGCACTCAGCAGCACGACGTCCAACGACGGGCTCAGCGTCGAGCGATTCTGTTCTTCATGGGGGCTCGCCCCTTCGAAACCGATCCCCTCAATCAGGAATGGCGGCGCCAGCCGAGAGAACAGCGCGTTGACTGCTCGGACCAGCCCAGGATCCGAACGTCGATTGGTCCCGAGCGTGTGCTTCCGAGCGCCCACGTCCTTCGTCGCCTCGATGTACGAGAAGATGTCAGCGCCGCGAAACGCGTAAATGGCCTGTTTCGGGTCTCCAACGTAGATAGCGGCGCCCTCACCGTAGATCGCTCGAAATATTCCGTACTGCGTCGAATCGGTGTCCTGGAACTCGTCGATGAGCGCGAGCGGATACGCGGCGCGAACCATGCGCGCGACTTCGGTGCTAGCGCAGACGCCTGTGTGCACCGTCGTCAGCAAGTCGTCGAAAGAGAACACCGACGCCTCGTCGCGCCGCGCTCTCGACCGCGCGCGGACGTATTCGCAGAATCGCTGGCGAAAGGCGAACACAGCGTAGTCGAGCATGGGACCGACTTTTTCATGGGCCTTCAGCAGCTCTTCACATGCATCGAAGAACGCGTGATTGGGCGGCTCGTAGCCCTTGTTCATCTTCATCCGCCCGGCTCCAAGCCGCTCGAAGAAATCGGGGAGCTTCCGACAGGTCGGCTCCCTGAAGAACTCATCGAGCCCAGGTGTCCACGTGTCTCGAATCGTGGTCGCCCGGTACGAGTTCCCGTTCAGGCCTTTGGTTCTGAGGAGTTCGAGGACCGCGCTACGATGCTCGGCCCAAAGGTGAGCGGCCCGGCTGTGCAGGAGCAGAACTTCGTCGAGTGCGTGTTCGTCCATCTCCCGACGCTCCGGGCCGATGATCTCCACTTCCGGCATCGCCGCGATCTTGGCCAGCTGCTCCAAGTGCCTGATGTTCACGCCACGATCCTCGAGCGCTCCGAGCAGCCACTCTGGCTTGTCGTACAGCTCGGTCGCCCAAAAATCGACGGCGATCTCGGCCTGGAGCGAAGCGATGTTCTCGGCCACGTCGAGCTCGAGGTCGACGCCGAATGACAGTGGGTGCTC
>JBATLA010000325.1:0-1666 GCA_049669945.1 Polyangiales bacterium
GGGCGACACCGTGGCCACCAGCACGCTCGCGTTCGGCCGGTGCCAGCGACTCTCGGCACCGCTGCGCTCGAAGGTGCCTTCGTTCGGAACATCCCCGGGCGTGTCCTCGCCGCCGCCGTTCCCATGAAAGCGCCAGGAGAACGCATGGTTCACGCCCGGCTCGGTCGAAGTCGCGCGGTCCGCGATCACCAAGTAGCGGTTTGACGCAAACAGGAAGCGGCGTTCGATGCTGGCGCCGCCCGCTGCGCCATACTCACCGGCCCCGTATTCCGTCGTGACGGTGACGCCGTCCGCCTGCGCGGAGTCGAACGACTCGCTCAAGTACGCCATGCCGTCGGAGGGCGGCGGTAGGTCGGGGCCGAACGTTCCCCAGTTGGTAGAAGCCTCGAGGTAGTCGACCGGACCGCGGCCGTCGACGAGGATCATGTTGTGGTCTTGGGGCTTGTTGACGTCGAGTCGACGCCAGAATTCGAGGTAGCCCGGGTCGAGAAGGAGCCGCTCGCCGTACGCGTAGAGCATGAATGACGCCGGCTCCGCGTGTTCGTGCGAGTCGGGAAATACGGGATCGCCGTCGGGACCGCGGCCGAACGAAGACGCGACGTCATGCTCGCCGAGGACGACCGCCACCACGTCGTCTTGCTCCCATCCACTTCGAAACGCGGCGACCCCACCCTCTTCGTAGATACGCGTCGGGGAACCCTCCGGGGCGTGAGGCGTGACCGTGTCGTCGAAGGCGAAGATGGCGTCAGGCGCAAGCTCGATGTTGCCGTCGCTTGGGTAGGGATACGGGGCGGCGAGATATTGCGAGCTCCGGGCCAATCCCCAAGCCCAGTACATCTCGGCTGGGTCTTGATCGCCGAGCGGAGTCAGCCCGTAGTAGTGCCGTCGTCCGATGTTGCCGTCGTCGTGTGGGGCAAGCGAACCGTCCGGAAGCATCAGGTCGAGCATCCAGCGGCTGGCGCGAACGATCCGCGGATCCCGGAGTGGGCTCGTCCGGCTCTCGTCTGCGGCGACAGGCCAAGGCTGGCCGTCGACCCAAGCGTCCCAAGCGCGGGCGGTCGGCACTAGATTCTGCGAGGTGTAGCGGAAGTAGAACGGTCCTTCCGAGTAGACCCCGTCCTCGGTGAGGTGAGAGTACTCGAGAATCCGCTCGAGTTGTTCGAAGCCGTAGACTGCCCAATTGGCGGGGTTTTCGTACTGCACGGCCCGCGTGTCGCTTGGATCAGGGAGGTGCTCGGCAAGGACGATGGCCGCAAGTATGAACGCGCAACCCACCTTCGAGCGATGGTTGTTCTGGTGGAGGATCGGAAAGCCGTTGGCCGTGGTCGGTTCGCGATAGTTCTCGTAGAGCGCGGAGGTCAGCGCGATGAGATTCTCGAGAATGAGCGCTTCGTCGCCCTCATCGAGCTCATACCCGCCGCCGACGAGCGAGTCATAGGCAGATGCCCAGAGGATGATCTCCTCGCTGGTCGTGATGTCGCGGTCCCATCCGCCGAGGGGTGGCGGGACGGCAATGCGGCTCTCCGTGTACATCCCTTTGAGGAGCTCCGCTGCCTCGGCGCCGACGGCCTCTCGATCGGCCGGTGTAGGAAACGGCACAGGCTCGCCATCGACGACGGTCCGGTCGAGCATGTAGAACGCTGCGAGCGAGCGCGCCGCGTTGCCC
>JBATLA010000326.1:0-3986 GCA_049669945.1 Polyangiales bacterium
CGCGAAGTGACGGTTCGGTATTCGCCCGAAGACATGTTTCGCATGGGCGGCTCGGTGCAGAAGCTCGACCAGGAACAACTCGCGAAGATGCAGTACGACGACCCGAACGCCGTGCTGTTGCAGGTCCCCGGCGTGTACGTTCGGCAGGAGGATGGGTTCGGGCTACGGCCGAACATCGGCTTGCGCGGTACGGACCCCAACCGAAGCGCCAAGGTCACACTGATGGAGGACAATGTGCTTTTCGGGCCCGCGCCGTACTCAGCGCCTGCGGCCTACTACTTCCCCATGATGGGACGGATCAGTGGCGTCGAGGTGTTCAAGGGGCCCGCTGCGATTCTCTATGGACCCCAGACGGTGGCCGGGGCCATCAACTATGAAAGCCGTCCGATCCCAGAAAAACCGCGCGGGCAGATCGGTCTGATGTACGGACGTTTTCAGACGATTCGAGGTCATCTTCACTATGGCCGCCAAAACGACTGGGGTGGGTTCATCGTCGAAGGGATCCACCTCGGTTCTGCTGGTTTCAAGGAACAGCAGTCCAGTTTCGGTCGCGACGACACCGGCTTTCAACGAACCGAGGCCAGTCTCAAGGCGCACTTCAACAACAAGCTCGACGCGCATGCGTTCAACCGTCTCACGATCAAGTTCGTTGGCTCTCGGGAGAGTTCCAATGAAACTTACGTCGGCCTTTCCGACGAAGACTTTCGCAACGACCCCTATCAGCGATATGCGGGGAGCCAGCTCGACAACATGAGCTGGTGGCGAACTGCGATATCCCTTCGTCACAATCTCGCCGTTGGCGACCGCGTACGGCTCGAGACGACGGCCTACCGGCACGACTTCGATCGGACTTGGGAGCGGGCGAACCGATTCGGCTCCGATGAGGATGGGTTCGTCCCCATCATCGACGTCGTGACCGCGCCCAACACCCCACCGCTCGATTCCTATTTCCTGGTCCTCAACGGTTCGAGGAATTCCATTTCGGCCGAAGATCCAAGCGATCTGAGCCAGAACCTCCGCGTCATCAGCAACCGTAGAAGATTCGTGGTCATGGGCGTGCAGACCCGCTTGCGGGCGGATTTCCAGACCGGGAAGGTGCATCACGAGGTCGAGTCCGGGCTCCGTTTCCACTACGACAGCGTCGACCGCTTCCAGCCCGAGCAGAGCTACAGCATGCAGAACGAGCAACTGGTCTGGAACGGCGTCACCTACGGCGAGGACCCCAATCTGTTGATCAACGACAATAGAGGAGAGGCGCAGGCCCTGGCTGGCTACTTGATGTGGGGGATCGAAGTTGAAGACTTGGTGTTGAAGCCTGGCCTTCGTGTCGAGTACATCCGAACTTTCTTCGAGGACGAGAAGAACGCCCCCGAGCTCGGTCTGGTCGAGGACGCTCCTCAGCTCGTCGCCCTTCCGGGACTCGGCCTCCAGTACACGATCTTCGAAGGCTTCGCCGTGCTTGCCGGTGTGCACCGCGGCTTCAGCGCAGTCGCGCCAGGGAACGGCAACGAAGCCAGTCCCGAGCTGTCGATCAACTACGAAGCGGGCTTGCGCTACGTGACCTCGGACTCGCTCGGGTTCGCTGAAGTGATCGGCTTCTTCAACGACTACAGCAACATCGTCAGCCTGTGCAGTGGATCGTCCGGGTGCGACGACGGCGAGGTCGGAGACCAGTTCAACGGGGGACGTGCGTTCATCGGGGGCGTCGAGGTTTTGGGCGGATACAGCATCCCGCTGCCTCGCGAGCTCACGATGCCCGTGCGAGTCTCGTACACCTACACCAACGCGACGTACCGCACCACGTTCGACAACCAGAACCCCACGATCGGTGAAGTCCAAAAGGGGGACCCGATCGACTTCGTTCCCCCGCACCTCTTGAACGCGCAGGTCGGTCTCCAACGCTCGTTCTGGGCTCTGTACACGATCGGAAGCTACATCAGTCCCTTCCCCGAAGGTGTCGTCGGTACGTCTGGGACGACCGCGCTTCCGGACACGGACGGCTACTTCGTGCTCGACATCGTCGGCCGGATTCGGTTCGAGCCGGTCGAGGCGTACATCCGGTTCAACAACGTGACCAACACCCAAGCCATCGTCTCCCGAAGGCCCTTCGGTGCGCGCCCGAACCCACCGTTCTCGGTTCAGGTGGGCGTCCAGGTGACCTTCTAAGCGCCCGGAAAGAGACATGATTCGGGACAGGGGCGTGGCTGGCACTCGGCTCTTGTTGAAGATGACTTTCAATGTCAGAGTTCGGTGTCCGATGATCTTGAGGCAAGCCGGCTATGTGTTTCCCTCGCTGATGCTGCACGGGGTGTGCTTCGTCGCGCTGGCGGGCGCTCCCTTGAGCGATCCGCTGGGTCCGCAGTTCGAGGCGATCGAGTACGTCACGATTACGGAGGAAGGCGGCGGCCGACTCGGCAACGACTCGAGCATCGGTGACGCGACCGAGCCCGAGCTCGTGCCCGAGAAGAAGTTCCGTCGGGTCAAACCAACGCCCGTGCGAAGGGCATCCGTCGCCAAACGCGACGAAGCCGTCGAACACGAGGTGACCGAGGAAGGGGCGGGCGACCCCGACCCGTCTGCTGCTGCAGCCGACGATCAAGCGGCGATGGCGGCAAACCATGCCATCGCGATGGGATCCGCCGGCAACGATCCGCTCGCGGCTCGTGCGGGGTCGGGAACTGGGGGCGAAGGGGTCGACCGCCGCTCTGCGCTACGCGCCTGGCTGCACGAGATCCAACGAGAAGTGAATAAGATCGCCACCCGTAACTATCCGAGCTCTGCGGTGAGGATGAAGCTAGAAGGCAAGCTACGCCTGGGCATCACAATCGGCTCCGACGGCCGCGTCATCGAGGTTCGTGTTCTTTCGTCCTCGGGGCATTCCGTTCTCGACGAAGCCGCGACGAGCTCGGTGATGGCGCTCCACATCCCAGCTCCGCCAGACGAGCTCGGTTGGCGCGAACGAGAGATCGCGCTGCCGATTCGATACGCACTCCAGTAAGCACGGCCCGAACAGCCGGCGCACCCGCTCCGGTCTGGTCGTTTTGCGTCCTCGTGGATCGCCGCCCACTCCCACATCAAGACCCCGAGACAGCAAGTGGTCCCGAGCCGATGGCTATGACGGCGCCGGCCCACACTGAGCCCTGTGGCGGGTGGCGCGATGCCTTGTGACCGGCGCCGTGGCAGGCCGTGCTAGCCTGAAGCGTCGGATGATCACGCGCGCCTTGGTCCTTTTGAGTCTCTTTCTTGTGAGTGTGCACGTGCCGTTCGCCAAGGCCGAGCCCGCGGAAGAACCGTCGCCGCCCGAGCAGAGCGCCCTCGATGCCAAACACAGCCTACCGAGGGAAGCGTTCGTGCGCCTGGAGCTGCACTATTCGATCCTGACGGAGCTCGCCGACCGCTCGGATCTCGTGCCCGCGTTCGGCTACGCACTCAAAGGCGGATACCGCTGGGGATTGGTCGGCCTCTTCGTTCAGTTCGAGCAGGACTTCTGGATCGGGACGGAGTTCGATGTCCGCGTCACACAGGGCGCGTACAACATCGCCGTAGGCGTCGACTTCACCTATTTCGAGGGGCGGGCCCACACCAGCATTGCAGTGGGGCCTTCCATCCTCGCTTTCGACACGCTCCTCGACAGCCGTGGCAGCGTCGGCTGGTTCTTGGATTTCAGGCCTGTCGGGTTTCAATGGGACGTCCACCGATTCGTTCGCCTGGGGCTCGACCCAATCGGTTTTGCAGTGGTTGCCCCTTCGCTCGACGGCGTCCCCCTCGTCCAGATCGAGTACCGAACCACGTTCTATCTGGAGGTTCCGTTCTGATGGGATACCGCAGCTTGGTATTCGTGATTGCTGCGCTGGCCTGGATGCAAGCGCTGCCCGTGAGTGCCTATACGATCCAGACCGGCCTAACCGCGGGGTGTCATGAGAGGATGACGGCCGAGGCGTTCGTCGCGTTCCGCGATGACCCGGCTTGGGCGGAGCTCGCCGTTC
>JBATLA010000327.1:0-3094 GCA_049669945.1 Polyangiales bacterium
TATCCGATCCTTCTGGCTCGAGCCTCGGCATCGAGAAACCCGCATCTGGTCGGAGCACCGCGACATCAACGAAGTCATGCTGGCTACGAGCCTCCTGCCAGACGGGTTCCTGCGAATCGAGTAAACGACTCGACTCGCTCAGGCCGGACGCGCAGCGCGACATCCGCGCGGGGCGCGCATGAAATGCGCGGTGGAAGCGGAGGCGCCAAGCTCGATTGGCGGAAGAATCACGCTCAAATGGCCGCGCGGAGCGTTTGAGTCGATCGCCCACCGAAGTTGGCCCGTTTGTTGCTCCAGCTCCATTCAGAATGGACACGCGCGAGCAACGCAGACGAATGGTCGAACAGCACGTGGAGGCGCGCGGGGTCCGCGAGCCAGCCGTTCTGGACGCCATGCGTGCCGTGCCGCGGGAGGCCTTTCTTCCGAGCGATCTCGCGGAGTTCGCCTATGCCGATACCCCCTTACCCATCGAGGAAGGGCAGACGATCTCTCAACCTTTCATCGTCGCGATGATGGCAGAAGCGCTGCGCCTCGGACCCAAAGACCGGGTGTTGGAAATCGGCACGGGTTCTGGCTATGCGGCTGCGATCCTCGCTGAGATTGCGGCGGACGTCTTCACGGTCGAACGTCACCGCGTACTGGCGGACGAGGCGGACCGCCGGCTTCAAGAGCTCGGTTACCGCAATGTACAGGTTCTGTGTGGAGACGGGACGCTTGGATGGCCAGAGCATGCGCCTTTCGACGCGATTCTGGTCTCGGCCGGTGGGCCGGAAGTTCCGCGCTTGCTCGTAGAACAGCTAGCTCCCGGCGGCCGAATCGTCGTTCCGGTGGGACCCGACCTGCGGGACCAGCGCTTGGTGCGACTCACCAAGCGCGAAGACGGCTCGGCGGACACCGAAGACTTGGGAGGGGTTCGATTCGTGCCTCTCATCGGCGTGGGCGGATTCTCAGAGGAGGTCAAAGCGCCGACCCCGCGGCGAGTCCCTCGCCCGGAGGCGCCCGTCGCACAGCTGATCCGGGAGGCGTGTGAGCCGCTTTCCGACATCGGCGAGGCCGACCTCGGTTCGCTGCTCGGGCAGATCGGCGATGCGCGGGTCGTCCTGCTCGGCGAAGCAACACATGGAACATCCGAGTTCTACCGCATGAGGACTCGCATCACGACCGAGCTCGTCATGCGTCGCGGCTTCAACATCGTCGCTATCGAGGGGGACTGGCCCGATGCCGCCCTGATCGACCACCACATTCGAGCGCTCGATTTTTCGGTCCCGCAGGAGGAAGGATTCACTCGTTTCCCCACATGGATGTGGCGAAACCGAGAGACCGTGGAGCTCATCCGATGGCTGCAGGCACACAACGAATCGATCAGCAATCCGCGAGCTCGCGCGGGCTTCTACGGGCTCGACCTCTACAGTCTGTACCGATCGCTGCATGCGGTTCTTCATTACTTGGACGAGGTCGATCCGGACGCGGCGAAGATCGCAAAGGAGCGATACGCTTGCCTGTCTCCTTGGGAGCGTGACCCCGCACTCTACGGCCGAGCCGCCACCACCCAAGACTATGTGACTTGCGAGCGACCCGTGGTGACCGTCCTACGGGACCTGCTCGAACGGCGACTTGAATACGCCAACGCGGACGGCGATCGATTTTTCGATGCCGCCTCGAACGCGCGTTTGGTCGCTGCAGCGGAAGAGTACTACCGTGTGATGTACTACGGCGGGCCGGCCTCTTGGAATCTCCGCGACCAGCACATGTTCGATACCTTGGAGCGCTTGCTCGCGCATCGGGGTCCGGAGGCAAAGGCCGTCGTCTGGGCGCACAACTCGCACGTGGGCGATGCACGGGCGACCGAGATGGGTGCGGCGCGCGGAGAGCACAACATCGGTCAGCTTTGCCGCCAACGCTTCGGCGACGAAGCTTTTTCCATGGGGTTTGGCACGCACACGGGTACGGTCGCCGCCGCAACCGATTGGGGCGGACCGATGCAGATCAAGAAGGTGCGCCCATCGCACCCGAGCAGCTATGAGCGCATTTTTCACGAGTCCGACGTGCCGGCTCTCCTACTCGCGCTACGGCATCCGAAACGGGAGGCCGTGCGAGGCGAGCTCGGAGAGCCACGCTTGGAGCGCGCGATCGGAGTCATCTATCGGCCGGAGACGGAGCTGCAGAGCCACTACTTCCAAGCCGCACTTCCGTGGCAGTTCGACGCCTACTGCTGGTTCGACGAAACTCATGCCGTCAGCGCGCTCGCGACAGAAGAAGCCCAAGCCCAGCTTCCGGCAGTCTACCGTTGAGGGCCGCTTGCATGAAGTAGCGCCTCCTAGCGTCGCACTCGCGTGCGTCTTCCGCTGGAACCGCTTGGACCCAAATAGCGGTCTCCGGGGATGCCGTAGTGGAGGCGGATTTCGGGGTTGGCGCGTTGCGCGGCTCGAAGGTCCATCGTGATCACGTACCCGTCGCCGGTGACGAAACGCAGCCACGGCCCCTTTGCGCCGTCGAGAATCGCGGCGAGATGGTTCAAGTCACGCGGGACGACGCCGTTCACGAGCCGAATCACTTCACCACCCCATTCTTGGTAGCCACGGTTGACTGGGTGCGGGAGCACTTGACCGAGCAGGATGATCTCGCGGCGCGCTTCGGTGACGAGGTTGTTCACCTCGGCGAAGCTCACCGCGTCGGAGTATCCGGCCTCGGCGTCGTCGATGAGCTGCTCACTCAAGGGCTGGAACAGCAAACCGCCAAACTGAATGTAACGGGGCCACTCGGTGCACCGACGGCCAGGCACGAGGGGCGTGTGGGGGGTCAACTCGATGCGCTTTTTCATCCGCTGACCGTTTCGGAGGATGGAGAGCTCGACGGTGTCGCCGATCTGCTTGCTTTGGTAGGCCGCAGCTAGGTCGACGCGGCCGACTCCTTCCCAAGCGACGGTTAGATCATTGGCCACGGGGCGACCGTCGATGGCGAGGATGACGTCCCGTGGGCGGAGCACGCCGTGCGACGGCCCGCCGTAGTCCACCCGGAGCACGAGCGCGCCGGTTTGTCCCTCTTTCATTCGGGCGCCGCGGCGCTGTGCCTCGCTCTCCATGTCTTGAAGCGC
>JBATLA010000328.1:0-2586 GCA_049669945.1 Polyangiales bacterium
GGCCAGACCCCCGGCACACCAAGTGAGCTCGTGGTGCGGCCAGTCGAAGCAGGCTCGAGCCGGACGGCGGCTGTGCTCCCGCCGGGCGCACGTCTCGACTGGTTCGTCGAAGTGCCCGAGGAAGGCACCTTGGTCTTTGGCGCGGCATCCCTTTCGGGGTCTTCGACGCTCGCATTGGAGGTCAGGAGCGATGCTTCGAGCTCCGTCGAGCGGATCAACGCCAAGCGGACCTGGGGCGACCAGCAAGTGGCGCTGAGAAGAGTCGCCGGACAGATTGCGCGGCTGCGATTCACCAACGAAGGGGACGCAGATCTTGCCTTGAGCGACGTCCGGATACTTCGACGCGGCGGGGAGGTGGTCACCATCGACCAGCCCGCTCGCAACGTGGTGGTGCTCCTCATCGACACCCTGCGCGCGAGCAAGCTCCAGACGTACTATCCAAAGAGCCGCGTGAAGACACCGGCGATCGACGAGCTCGTTTCCGAGGGCGCGCTGTTCGAGCGCGCGCAGTCGCCCGAGAACTGGACCAAGCCGTCTGTGGCCAGCGTGCTCACGTCGTTGCATCCGGCAACACACCGAACCAAGGAAGACGCATCGAAGCTCCCACGCTCCGCGTTGATGTTGAGCGAGGTCTATCAGAAGGAAGGCTTCAAGACCGCGAGCTTCATCGCCAATGGATACGTGTCGAATGCGTTTGGGTTCGACCAGGGGTGGGATCACTATACGAACTACATTCGCGAGCAGCGAAACACGAACGCGTCGAACGTCTTTGGGGAAGCACAATCCTGGATCGAGAAAAACAAGGACGGCCGCTTCTTCGTCTACATCCAGACAATCGACCCGCATGTACCGTATGACCCCCCCGACCAGTTCCTGAAGATGTACGACTCTGCTCCGTACAAGGGCCAGGTCCAGAATCGCCGCACTCACCTGATGCTCGACGAGGCCAAGAAGAACCCGAAGAAGTACAAGTTCACGGCGCGCGACAAGGAGCGCATCGAGGCGCTTCATGATGGTGAGATAAGCTATCACGACGAGTATCTCGGGAAGTTCCTGACGAAGCTCGAGGAGCTTGGGCTCGATGAGAACACGATCGTCGTCGTGACCTCGGACCACGGCGAGGAGTTCCAGGAACACGGCTCGTGGGGGCACGGGCACTCGGTATACCAAGAGCTGCTCGGCGTGCCGCTCGTGTTTCGATGGCCGGGCGTGATTCCGTCGAGCCTTCGGATCGAGCCCGTCGTGAGCACGATGGACATCGGCCCGACCGTGCTCGAGGCGACGGGCGTCGCGATTCCGCGGCAGTTTGAAGGCCGGAGCTTGCTAGGCTTCATGCGCGGGGATTGGCCGCCGGCGCCGTACGTCGCGTTCAGCGACTTCCTCGACCATCGCCGGGTGATTCGCGGAGGTGATTGGAAACTGATCATCCGCGGCAACCTGTCGCAGGTGCTCTTCGACCTCGGCAACGACTACTGGGAGAAGACCGAGCTCGACGGCACTGCGAACCCGATCGCGCAGCGCTATCTCCGTACCTTGCATGGGCAGTTCCTTGGCGCCGAAGACCGCGGGCACTGGCTTGCGGCGTCGACTCCGGCAGCTGGCAAGAAGAAGCCTACTCTCGAGCAAGAGAAGCAGGAGATGACACCAGAGCTCTGCAAACAACTCGTCGCCCTCGGCTACATCAGCGCCGAATGCGACGAGCTCCTCAGCAACTAGCTCAGCTTAGCCTTGGCCCCGCCCACGCGCGCGACCAGCGTCGTGATCATGTACCCCAGGCCAATGAGCCCCACTGCCATCATCACGTCTGTAAACGTCGGGGAGTAGATCTCCGTGGGGAACTTGTCTGGCGTCAGCTCGGCAAGCCGCTCCGCCGTGAGCAGCTCGCCTTTGAACAATTCGCCGACCTTCGGCGGCACGCCCTCTTGGAACGGCCAAAGCCCGAACACCGCCCCGACGAGCAGGCCCATCAGAACCCCGAGCGTGGATTGGGCGTAGCGTTCGAGCACGAGGCGAAGGACGTTACTGACGATCAGGATTCCAACGCCAACCCCAATCCCTACGGGGAGCACCACCGCCATCACAGGATCTGTCGCGCTCGCGAGGTCTCCCGCCTTGATGGCTTCCTTGAGCGCGTGGATCGCGCTCAGCACGGGCACGTACACCCCAAGCACCAACAGCAGGTAGCCGCCGCTCACGCCAGGGAGAATCATCGCGCTTGCCCCCGCAACGCCGGCGAGGAACATCATCACAATGCCTTCGCGCTGAGCGCCGGAGCTGGCGCCGTACACCTGAAGCCACGCGAGCGCCGCCATCACGATCAAGCCTGCGGCCATGCCGGCCCAAAACGCGTTGCTCGCCGGACGCGCCATGTGCCAAAGCACCGGGACACCGCCGAGCGTGAGGCCGATGAACAGGCTGTACATCGCCCAACGGTGCTCCACGACCGCGTCCTTCACCGGGCCGGCGCCCAGCAAGATCGCCGCCGCGGCTGCAACGCCGACCGTCGCAAGCACGAAGATGGAGCTCTTGCGAAACCGAAGCGCGCTCAGATCGGCGAGCGCTTCGATGAACCGAGGGTAGATACCG
>JBATLA010000329.1:0-3882 GCA_049669945.1 Polyangiales bacterium
GGTTTGAGCATCCTTTTCTGAGAGACCATGGAGCTTTCTGGATGGTCCTCGGATTTGTGGCCGGGCTCGCCTCACTCTTCCCCGCACATCGGAGGTGGCTGCCGCTCTTTGCCGGGCTCTGCACGAATCTGGCAGTGGTGACGCTCGTCGACGAACGTGCCGCGATCGGGCTGGCCTTCTTTCTCTACCCATTGTGCGCCGTGGCATTTGACGAGGTGTCCCGGCGGGCCGAGACGCTCGGACTGCGCGCGTCGCGCATCGCAATCTTCGCGACCGGTGTTGCGGGGGCGGTCGCGTTCGCGGTCAATATTCCTCCGCCTCGGTACATGCCTGTGTCGAGTTTGGACGTCTACCGAAGCATCCCTGACACCCCGACCCGCAGTCGAACCTTCGATGTTTCCCCTACCTTCATTTCCCTGGATGGATTCTACGGTCCAAGCTCCTTCTCTCCGTATGTGAGTGGGCGGGCGATTCCCTTCGGTGCGTATCCGCAAGGAGCCTCGCCGGCCAACCAAGTCCGTGTGGCCCTAGCGAGCATCTTGGTTGGTGAGCTTTCCACTCCGTCGCCGGCGCTCTCGAATGACGCGCTCAATGTGCTCTACCTGGATCACGTTCAGTTTCTGGTGGGGCGCGACCGCACGCCAGCTACCTCCCGCCTCTCGCTGGCGAGCACCGTTGGCGAGCAGCTCGCTCCGAGCATGCTGAAGCTCCATCATGCATCTCCTGCGCTCTTCGCACCTGAGCTTTCCTCGCTTCCCGGGTGGGTAGAGGTGGAGGGCGCCCGCGATCGTTTCCCACGACTGCTCGGAGTGCTCGAGCAGACCCGGCGGAGGGATCAGCCAGATTCATCTCGTGCACCGTCGCTCGACCTCCTCTTTCGCACACGCTTGAATAGCGATTGGGAGGCAGTCATGCCGTTGCTTCGAGCCATGGAACTAGATCGACCTCGCGCTCGAGCGGCGCGGATCTTCGTCGACACCCCCCCGCCTTCTCGGCAAGTCCGCTCGGGCATCCCGGCGGAGTTCGTCGTCCTCAGTCATTTCGAAGAGCCCACGCGGGCTCAGCTCACGGCGCGCGCGTCCCAATCGGGCTACGTGCGCATCAGCTATTCAAGCGACCCCGACCTCACCGTCTCGCTCGACGGCGAGCCGGTAGAGACGACAGCCGATTCGCTTGGTGGAGCGATCGTCTTGGCATTTCCGGCTGGCACTCACACGATCGAAGTCGTGGCTCCTCCGGCGACCTTGCAGACCCGCTGGCTATGGCTCTCCTTGTTCCTCGCCTTGGCGCTCGTCGCGGTTTTCGCGATCGAAAGGCGTGCTACCAGGTCGCCGGATCGACTTCACGATTCACGAGTCTGAGGCGTCCCACTCCCGGCGGTAGGAACTCGGCGATCCAGATGTCGCCTGTACCTGGGTCGATGGCGATGTCGGCATACGAGCGGCTGCCGTTCGACCCGATCTCCAGTGGGTCGAGGAGCTCGACGCGAGACCAATCGGCCGTCACGAAGCCGATCGAGTTATTCACCCCTGGAACGTGAGGGAAACTGAACTGTGTGAACCAAAGATTTCCAAACGCGTCGAATGCGATCGAATGGACCTGCTGGCTTTCGGCTGCACCCGGAATGCGCATCTCCTCCACACACGGATTGCGGTCATCGACGAGCGCACGACATTCGGGATCGAGAGCGCGAGCGAGCGGAATGCGGGCCACCGTGCTGTCGAAGAACTCGCTCCACACGACGTGTTCCCCGTCGGGCGAAATGGCGATGTCCCACGGCCCCGGTCCCACGGCCTTTGCGCGCGGATCTGTTCCGATTCCGCCCGCTAGCGAGTAGACGATAACCTCCCCGCTATCCGGATCGAGGCGTCCGATCCCGGCGCCCCAGAAGAGGGTGAACCAGATGGCACCAGAGGGGTCGCCCACAAGCTGAGCCGGCCTGTGTGCTCCGTCCGGGAGCGGGTAGCGGGCGAAGCAGCCCGCGGGCTCCGGCGTGGGCTCAGGGCACAACGTGCCGTCTAGCGATTTGTTCCAAAGGAATTCGTTGTCGTGAGGCGCCCTGTCGGGATCGAACGCGACGAGGGTGTCCATGGCCGACTCTGCGACCCAGATCAGATCGCGCCGCTCGTCCCAGAGCAGCCCCATGGCTTCGTTGCCATTCCCTGGCAAGTTGTAGGCCGCAAAGTCTCCGCTCTCCGGATCGAACGAAACGACCCGGCTGTGGTTCGTGCCCTCATGGATGAGATAGCCGCCCCCCTGACTGATCCACACGCGTCCGTCGCGGTCGACGACTAGGTCTTCCCCGAGCATGCTGCGCTTCGACGGTCCCCCGTGGCCGCTCGCAAATGGCGCCGCGTGCGGGTGGTGAGGGATCCGAATTGTTCTCGCCGCAAGTGCGGAGTCCGCATCGCTCACGACTTGCAGATGGGTATGGAACTCGCCAAGCACCCACGCGTTGCCCCTGTCGTCGAGTGTCAGGGCCAGCGGGAGCCCGCCTCCGGTCGCCGCACCATCCTCCCGGTTGCGCGGCGCCTCGTAGTGTCGATACACGATGTGGCTCGGGAAGGAGGCTCTGCTGGGGTCACGTGTCGTCGCGACTGACCTCGCGCAGCCGATGCCCGACACGAGCGTCAGCACCAGCAGGCCCGTGCGAATCGGCGTCACAGCTGGGAATTCTGCTGGCGATGAGCCCGGGGGGCAAGTGGCCGCCAACCGCGAGCTTCTATGGGGACAGCAAGCATTTCGTGGGAGACACGTTCGCGTGAACGACAACCCCAAGTTGGGCTGCGCCTCCGGGATCGGCCTCGTCGTCGCCAACATGATGGGCGCGGGCGTGTTCTTGTCCGCGGGTTTCATGGCGCAGGATCTGGGGCCGCGGCCCATTCTGATCGCGTGGGTCGTGGGCATGGTGCTGGCGCTGTGCGGTGCGCTGTCCTACGCGACACTCGCGGAGCTAGTACCGAGGTCTGGCGGCGAGTACCGCTACCTATCGGAGCTGATGCATCCGGCGCTTGGCTACCTCGCTGGCCACGGTTCCATGCTCTTGGGCTTCTCCGGGCCCGTTGCGATCGACGCCATCGCCGCGGCTGCGTTCTTGAAGACGCTGGTCCGAAGCGTACACATCAAGACCGTCATCGTTGCCGTCACGGTCCTCCATGCCGTCAACTTGAGGGTCTCGAAGATCGGTCAAAACGCCCTGGTGGCGCTCGGCGCGTACGTAGCTACCGAGGTATTGAGACGAACGAAGCGCTAGGCGTCTGTCGCCCCTCAAGCGCGCTCAGACTCGTCGATTCCGGACAAACTTCGCGGCTTGAGCGCACTGCGAAGCACCTGCCATTGAAATGACAGCAGGGTGGCCCAAACGAAGAGTCCTACGGTCGAGGCGAGTATTGCGACGCCCAAATGGTGGGTCCTCAGCGGCCATTCGTCGGTGAGCCATGTGAGATAGTCGATGCATGCGACGAGCCCGCCGAGCAACGCATAACGCAGGCTGTAACCCAAGCTAGCCGCTGCAAGGACGGGAACGATCCACACGAGGTACTGGATGGCAAAGCCCGGTGTGAGCGTGAGGAAGGCCGCGAACGTCAAAGCGGCCGCTCGAAATGGATCGAGCCGCACGACGCGCCCGAAGATGGCCCAGAACAAGACTCCTCCCAGAGCCAGGTAGCGACCACACGACAAGAATTGACGTCGGAGCTCGATTGAAAGGGGTTCCAGGCGGCCTTCACCGTGGATGATCAATCGATGGATGCCCCAGCCTCGGGGCTTGGACGCGTAGGACAGTACGTTGCGGTGAAATTCTGCGGGTGCCGCGACGAGGGGCAAGACGAACGGCAGCATTCCAACCGCGATTCCCAGCGCGAACCGTGACATTGCTCGGCG
>JBATLA010000330.1:0-6809 GCA_049669945.1 Polyangiales bacterium
TCCGAACCGAGCCCGCAGACGGTCAAGCGCGCTTCGGGATCGTCCAGGGCGGCACGGAGCTCGACCTTCGACTGCAACACCTCCAAACCATCGCCGCGCTCGCCTTCGATGGTGTCGCGCTCGGCGGGTTTTCAGTGGGCGAGCCGCCAGCGCATATGTACGAGCTGCTTGCCGAGATCGCCCCCGAGATGCCCGTGGACCGACCGCGGTATCTGATGGGTGTCGGCACACCGACCGACCTCCTGCGCGCACTGTCGAGTGGCATCGATCTCTTCGATTGCGTGCTCCCGACACGCAACGCTCGCAACGGCCAGGCGCTCACTTGGGGCGGGCGCGTCAACCTTCGCCAGGCGCGTCATCGGGACGATGAGAGCCCCCTCGACGCCCGCTGCGATTGCTCGGTGTGCGTGACGTACTCGCGCGCCTATCTCCGTCACTTGATCAAAGCGGACGAGATGCTCGGCCCGCGATTGCTTTCGCTCCACAACTTGCATTTCTACGGTGCGCTGATGCGCAAAGCGCGCGAAATGATTCGACTCGGACGCCTCCATTCATGGGTCGAATCGACGCTCACGCAGATGCATGAGCAAGACGAAGTTGGCGATTGACGCCCCTTGGGCGCCGGGGTATGGCCGGACCTTCAGCGGTCGACCGGGCGGCCACCACGAAGGTAGGGGCATGACACAGATCAAGCGGGCATTGGTATCGGTCTCGGACAAGACCGGCGTCGTCGAATTCGCCAAGGGACTGTCGGAGGCGGGTGTCGAGATTCTCTCCACCGGCGGTACGGCGCGTGCGCTTCGTGAAGGCGGCATTCCTGTCGTCGACGTCTCGGAGTACACACAGTCGCCCGAGATCATGGATGGCCGCGTCAAGACGCTTCACCCGCGTGTCCACGGCGGCATCCTCATGCGGGACAGCGCGGAGGACCGCGAGGCGCTCGGAGGGATCGGCGGCGCCCCCATCGACCTCGTCTGTGTGAATCTCTATCCTTTCGAGCAGACCGTCGCCCGCGGCGCCTCGCACGACGAAACGATCGAGAACATCGACATCGGCGGCCCGTCGATGGTCCGCAGCGCTGCAAAGAACCAGGCCCGCGTGACCGTGGTGACCGAACCTGGGGACTACCCCGAAGTGCTCGCAGCGGTGAAGAGCGGAGACGGTCCCAATGCGTCGCTTCGTGCTCGCTTGGCAGCCAAGGCTTTCGCTCAGACCGCCGCGTATGATGGCGCGATTGCTGCGTATCTCACGTCGCAGGGCAGCGAATCCAAGTTCCCCGGCGCGCTCACCTTGAGCTTCACCAAGTCATACGACGTACGGTACGGCGAGAACCCGCATCAGCAGGGCGCCTTTTACGTCGAGCGCAACGCCCCTGCCGGGAGCTTGGCGCTTGCCGAGTCGCTCGGCGCTGGCGGCAAGGAGCTCTCCTTCAACAATTTGGTCGACGTCGATGCGACGGTCGAAGCCGTTCGCGAGTTCGAAGGCCCCGCTGCCGTCGTCGTCAAGCACACGAATCCGTGCGGCGTGGCCACCGCGTCCACGCTCGAGGAAGCCTATCGCATCGCCCGCGAGGCCGACGCGCAGAGCGCGTTTGGTGGCATCGTCGCGTTGAACCAAGAGGTGGACGAGGCGACGGCCAACGCGGTCGCCGAGACGTTCATCGAGTGCATCATTGCCCCGGGTTTCGCGCCGCCTGCGCTAGAGCGACTCCGCAAGAAGAAGAACCTGCGCATCCTGGCAACGGGCGCGTGGCTGCCCGCCGACTATCCGGCGCTCCAGTACAAGCGCGTGGGTGGCGGCATCGTCGTCCAGGATCGCGACGCGACGGGTCCTTCCGAGGTGCGGGCAGGCAAGTCCGTCGCCAAGCGTCAACCGACCGACGACGAGTGGAAGGCGCTCGATTTCGCGTGGCGCGTATGCAAGCACGTGAAGTCGAACGCGATCATCTTTGCCAAGCCCGATCGCACCGTCGGCGTCGGCGCAGGGCAGATGGCACGGGTCACCGCAGTTGGCATCGCTGCCCAGAAGGCTGGTGAGCTCTCGAAGGGCGCTGTGATGGCCTCGGATGCCTTTTTCCCGTTCCCAGACGGTATCGAAGCCGCCGCTGCCGCCGGCATCACCGCCGTCGTCCACCCTGGCGGATCCAAGGGTGATGAGGCGGTCATCGCGGCGGCGGACGCGGCCGACATGGCCATGGTCTTCACCGGCGTTCGCCACTTCCGGCATTGATGATGCGCGTCCTGATCGTGGGTGGCGGAGCGCGCGAGCATGCGCTCGCATGGAGGCTCTCCCAAGATGAAGGTGTCGAGGTCATTGGCGCACCCGGCAACGCAGGGATCGCTGCGATTGGTCGGACCGTTTCGATCGACCCGACCGATGCGGATCAAGTCGTGGCGCTTGCCAAGCAGGAATCGGCGGATCTCGTCGTCGTAGGTCCGGAGGCTCCGCTCGTGGCTGGCGTCGTCGATGCGCTTCGCGACAATGGCATCGATGCCTTCGGCCCCGACCGAGAGGCCGCCCAACTCGAGGGCTCCAAGATTTTCTCGAAGGAGTTCATGGCCCGGCACGACATCCCGACCGCGGGCTTTGCGGTGTTTGACGACCCAGATGCGGCGACCCGCTACATCGAGGCGGCCAACCGCCCGCTCGTCGTCAAAGCCGACGGCCTCGCAGCGGGAAAGGGCGTCATCGTTGCCTCGAGCGCGGCGGAAGCGATCGCGGGCGTCGACCAGATCATGCGAGAGCGCGCCTTTGGCGACGCCGGTGACCGCGTATTGATCGAGGAGTGCCTCGTCGGAGAAGAGGTGAGCTATCACGTCGTCTCGGACGGTGAGCGATTCATTCGACTCGCGCCGGCCCAGGACCACAAGCGTGCCTTCGACGGCGACAAAGGCCCGAACACCGGTGGTATGGGCGCCTACTCGCCCCCTCCGGTCGTGACCGCCGAGGTCGAGCAGAAGATCCTCGACCGGGTCATCGAGCCAACGCTGCGGGGCATGGCGGAGGAGGGCCGGCCGTTTCGCGGTGCGCTGTTCGTCGGGCTCATGATCGTCGATGGCGAGCCGATGGTCCTCGAATACAACACCCGCTTCGGCGATCCGGAGTGCCAGACGCTGATGACGCGCTGGAAGGGCTCGGTCATGCCGTTGATTCTCGGCTCGGCCCAAGGCGACTTCGGGGGACTGACGCTCGAGTGGGCGGCGCCCGCGTCGCTCTGCGTCGTGCTCGCGTCCGGTGGCTACCCCGGCAGCTACGAGAAGGGCAAGCCGATCCGGGGCCTCGACGCTGCCGCTGCATTGCCGCAAGTCACAGTCTTCCACGCCGGCACTGTGCGCGACGGCGATGACGTGGTCACGTCTGGGGGTCGGGTGCTCTCCATCACCGCGATCGGCGAGACGATCGATGAGGCTGCCGAGCGCGCGTACGCCGCGGTCGAAAAGATCGACTTCGATGGCAAGCAGCTTCGCCAGGACATCGGCTGGCGCGCCCGCACCCGCTGATGGACGAACTCTCTGCGCTCGTGGAGGTGCTCAATCGGGGTGGGGTGGTCGCTTGCCCGACCGAGACCTGGCTCGGTCTCCTGGCCGATGTGCGCGATGAACGGGCGATCGAGAAAGTTGCAGCGCTCAGGGGGCGGCCGGCCGACATGCCGATCGCACTCCTCCTTTCGAGTGCCGGGGCGACTGTCGAAGTCGCGATGCCGCCTTGCCCGGACGCCCAGGCCTTGATGGATGCACACTGGCCAGGGCCCCTCACCCTTCTACTGAAGGCTCGACCCGGCCGCTCTTTGACAGAGGTGGGTCTACTGCGTCACTCTAGCGGCTGGGAGGACCGATGGCGCTGATCGAAACCGAAGAAGCCGCCCGCCGCTTGGCGCGCGCAATCTCGAGCGACCTTGCTCTCTACAACGAGGACAAGATCGCCGAAGGCATCCGAAACGACAATCTTTTCGATGTGATGGCCGACGAAATTCAGGAAGGCCGAGATCTCTATCAGACCCGTGTCGCCCCAGATCTGATGGGCCGCAACCTCTACGACCGCGCGATCATCGACCTCTTGGTTCGCTCCAAGGCACACGTCGAATCGCCCATTTGGTAGGCCTGCCATCTTCATGCGTTTGAGCCGTGGATGGGGGTTGGCTTTGGCCTGCTGCCTCATCCTCTTTTCCTTGGGTTGCAACGCTCGGGCCGGCAGTGCGGGTGGCTCTGGCGGCTCCGGGGGGGGCGGGCTCGGTGGCTGCGGGGGGAACGAAGCCATCAACGCCTGTCTAGACCTTCAAAACTGCTGCCGCGCGATCCTCGTCAACCCAGTCTTCTTTGAGGCCTGCAACGGTCTCGTTCTTCAGTGCGACGAGGCGCGATGCAACGCGGTACTCGCCGGGTATCCGCAGTGCGCAACCGTGCCCGATGGTGGCGTTGGCGGTGCTGGCGGCTCAGCGGACCCGCAGTGAGCCCAGTGCCCGCTTGAAGTCTTCGGGCGGCTCGGTCTCGAAGCGCATCGGCTCACCGGTGATCGGATGGTCGAACGACAGGAGCGTAGCGTGGAGGGCTTGCCGCCCGAGCTCCTGCCCAGCGCGGCGAAGCTGAGGGTCTCCGGTCGACTTCCCATAGAGTGGGTCCCCGAGGACCGCGTGTCCGTGGTCGGCGAGATGAACGCGAATCTGGTGCGTGCGACCCGTCTCCAGTCGGCAACGAACCAGGGCACTTCCATGCAAAAGCTCGATCGTTTCTAGGTGTGTGACCGCCTTCTTGCCGCGGTCGCCGGTCGAGGTGAACTTCTTGCGGTTGGACGGGTGTCGGCCGTGGAAGGTGTCATAGGTGATCGCGCTCGGCGGCCGTCCGCGCGCGATGGCGAGATAGGCTCGCTCGAGGCTGTGCGCTTGAAACATCTCGACCAAGCGTTCGTGCGCGGCCGAGGTCTTCGCGACCGTCATCACGCCGCTGGTGTCCTTGTCGAGGCGATGGACGATGCCGGGCCGGAGCGGATCACTCCCGCCCTGGACCTCCGCGTGGTGGAGGAGCGCGTTCACCAGCGTCCCATCCGGGTGCCCCGGGGCAGGGTGGACCACCAAGCCGGCGGGTTTGTCGAGCACGAGCAGGTGCGCATCCTCGAACAGTACGTCGAGGGGGATCGCTTGCGGCTTCGCGCTCATCTGCTCTGGCGGGGCTGGCTCGATCGTCACCTCGGCGCCGGCCTGCGCTTTGGTCTTGCGCGACACAACCTCGCCGGCTTGCTCGACCCGGCCCTGCTCGATCCATCGCTGAAGCGCGCTCCGCGAGAAGTCCGGACACAGGCGCGCGAGCACGCGATCGATACGCTCCCCTGCATCGTCTTCCGAGAGGGTCACCACCGTCGGCACCGAGGCCGAGTCGTTCATCGGCTACTCGAGTCTCTTCGTGAGCTGATTCGCGTTGGTCTGCATGTCGATGTTCTGGAACACGCAGATGCCCAGCTCCGGGCTGAGGGTTTTGCAATGATCGGCGATCTTCGCGACGGACGCCTCGTCGTAGCGCGAGCGGTGCCCCGCCGGACCCGGGAGCCGGATGTAGACCATGTCGGCCTTCGGTGGCGGATCGTCGGTCAGGGGGTCGTAGGCTGCGACGGCCGGACGATCCCCGCAGGCGGCGATGATGTCACTGGGCTTCCACGCATCGAGGTCAAAGACGACCGGCGGCATTGGGGGAATGAAACCTAGAAAAGCTCGAAGAGCGGCGCGGTTCGCCTTGCCATGCTTGAACTTTTCGTCGGCGGAGAAAATCACAGCCTTGGCCTTCAACTTGGTGGCCAGCTTCGCGACCGCCTCGCACGTGGCCTTGTTCTCATTGGTGCGCCGGAACCCCGACTCGCTCACCGACTTCGGCGCCACGACCGTGAAGAGGAAGTCTTCCGGTGCTTCACGGACCCAACGGCGGATGGTGCCGGCGCCCGGAATGGCGATCTCCGTGTCCGAGATCTCCACCGCAACGAATTCCCGCCAATATCGGCTTACCGGTACGGGGAAACCGGAGCACGCGACCACAAACATTGCTGCGGAGTATACTGGTTTTGCCCAAGAATGCCCGGGGTGAGTCCCCAGTTGGCGGGAATTCCGGTCCGACGCGCCCTCTCTGTTAGCATCGCGCACGTGTCAGATTTCGGATTCGACGCCTATGCCCTTGATGGCGACGATGCGGCGGGACACTCGCATCCGCTGGAGATCGCACGCGATCTGATCGCGACGGGCAAGCCGCGCTCTGCGCTCGAGGTTCTGAGCCTGCATCACGACGAGCTAGTCGCCGAGCCAGAGTACCTGCTGATCTGTTCCGAGGCGTGGTGGGCCGCCGGTGACGGGCTTCGTGCGCAGCAAGCACTGCTTGGTGCGGCGCGCCTCGCCCCTGAGGACCCCGCTCCGCTGCAGCTGCTTGGGGAGCTGCTTCGCGAACGAGGCGAGGAGGAGCGCGCCGAGCAGGTCTTGGCGAAGGCTCGCGCCCTGCAGAGGTCCAGCGCGATTCCGGATGATTTGCACGACGTCGAGCTGCCCGAAGTGGAAGACGACCTGATCGCATTCGCCGAACGGCAGGAGCGGAGCACGCACGCGACCCTGACGCCCAAGCAGATGCTGGCAGGGTTGCTTGGGCTCTTGTTCGGAGCCGGCGTCGTGGCGGGCATCGTCGTGCTCACGGAGACGGAATCCGCGACAGTGCCAGCGACAGCGACAGTGACAGCGTCAGCGTCAGTGCCAGCGCCAGAGCTAGTGGCGGCGGCAGAGGTAGAGCCAGTGACCGCGCCAGTGCCCGCGCCAGAGCTAGTGGCGGCGGCAGAGGTAGAGC
>JBATLA010000331.1:0-2988 GCA_049669945.1 Polyangiales bacterium
ATGAGAACGACCCTCCCGTGTGGCAGTCGCTGATGGATCTGCCTCCTGGGGACTGCACGATGTCCTTGTCGGTCTATCGGGGCGGTCAAGTGGTGTGCCTCGGCTCGCATGACTTCACCGTCGTCGAGGATGGCACCACCGCGGTCAGCATTGCGCTTTTGTGCGAGCTCAGCATCGACATCCCCGAAGGCGGCGGCGATGCAGACGGCGACTTCCAGTTCGAGATCGGAAACGAGTGCCCCAAGCTCTTCGATTTCAGCGCACACCCGGCCGTGATCCCACTCGGTGAGAACAGCACTTTGATTCAGGTGGTGGCGCAGGACTTGGACGGGACCTGCGGCAACAACTGCGACCCGCAGACCTGCACGGACGACAACCCGCCGGTCTGCACGCCGGGCCCCGACATCGGCATGACGACGACCTTTACGTCCATCGTCGGAAGCTTCGACGATGCCAACGCAGCGCTTGCGACATACACCTGTGATCCGGCCTTCCCCGGGCCGATGGAGGTCTGTGTCACCATCACCGACGGCGATCTCGACTGCGACAAGACCCAGTGCCTCGCCGTATATTGCCCGGATCCCTGCGAGGGAATCGTCTGCGACGACGGCAGCGAGTGCACCTACGACTACTGCGATCCGGCCACGGAGCAGTGTGTCTTCGACCCGGCTCCAGACGGAATCGCCTGCAACGACTGCAACAACACCTGCGTCAACGGCAGCTGCATCGGGTCGAACTGGTTGGGCGCTCAGGTCGGCACGATCATGCCGTTCGTCGGCGCGTACCGATTCGTCAACGGGGTCTACCTCAACCCTTACAACAACTTCTACGTCATCATCCCGACGACCTACGTCTTCTACAACACCACGACCTACGAGGGCATCTCGACCAACGACGCGATTACGGGAACGCCGACGGGCGACTACCTGCTGTTGAGTGATCCGTTCTTCGTCGCGGAGCAGACGGTGTGCGGAGTGGAGCGTTTCCTCGCGGGCAGCGCCGGCGATTTGGCGCACTTTGCGGACCTCTACATCAACACCATCGACATGCAGTTCTACGGGCAGAACGCCAATGACATCCTCTGGGCGAACTCCGGCAACGACTTTCTCGACGGCGGCAACGGAAACGACACCTTGGATGGTGGCCCGGGCAACGACGTGATTCTCGGCGGCAACGGGCTCGATCACATCACGATGGGATACGACAACGGGGTCGACAGCGTGTTCGGAGGAAACGGATTCGACGAGATGTCGATCAATGCCCTCGCGAGCCAGATCACGATCCTCCCCGCAGGCAATGCCGGGTACGAGTTCGACATCTTCTATCTTTCGAGTTGGGTCGCGGAGATCGTGCAGGTCGAGCAGTTCAACACCATCGACACCTCGATCGATCTGACCGCCTGCGTGGCAGGGGTTTGCGACCTCTGCGGCGACGACGTGCTGAACGGCGGCGAGCAGTGCGACGACGGAAACACGGTCAGCGGCGACGGCTGCGCCGCTGACTGTACAGTCGAATAGCTACTCCGATGGGGTCGGGCTCCAGGCGAAAATGAAGGTCTCAGCGCCCGGCGGCAAGCTCGGATTGGCTCGCTGGTTCTGGGTTCCATCCCAGGAAGCGGAGTAGATCTCGAAGCGCGCAGCCGGGGCTTGTGCGGCGCGAAAGGCGACCCGCTGACTGTCGGGGCTCCAGGCGAACGCGCTCACGCTGCCGTCTTCGGAAAGCGGCCCGTTGACTTTCCGGTTCTCGGAGCCGTCCGCCGCACTCGTGTAGAGCTCGAGGAGCTCGGTCGCGTCTTGATTGGCGCTGTACGCGATTCGGTCGCTGTCGGGGCTCCAGCGGAAGACGCCAACCGCACCCGAGAGCGGCTGCAAGGGACCGTTCACACGCTGGTTGTCGGTGCCATCGGCAAGGCTCGAGTAGAGCTCCCATACCCCGGCGTTGCGCTGGTCCGCCAGGTAAGCAATGCGTCCTCCATCGGGACTCCAGCGAAAGGCAGCGACGAAACCGAAGCCGCCTTCTGGAAGGGCTCCATTGATCTTCTGGTTTTGAGCTCCGTCGGACGCGCCGACGTAGAGCTCACGCACCGAAACGGTATCTTGATCGGCGGCGTACGCGATCAGCAAGCCATCGGGACCCCATGCGAAACCGGACACGCTTGCGCCGTCTGGCAGCTCCTGGTTGACCCTTTGCCGCTGTGAACCGTCCGGTGCTGCAGTGAAGAGCTCCTGGACGCCAGCTTGCGCCTGGTCCGTCTGATACGCGATCCGGGACCCGTCGGCGTTCCACTCGTAGGAAGCGGGGCGCAAGCCAAGCGAGCCCTCTGGAAGCTCGTCGTTGACCTTCGCGTTTTCGGACCCATCCGGGGCGCTGGCGAAGAGCTCGACGAGGCCCGCGCTGTCCTGGTTCGCGACGTAGGCGATACGCGAGCCGTCCGGGCTCCATTGGAAGCTTCGGACCTTCCCGTTCGGAGGGAGGAGCCCGTTGACTCGATGCTCGTCGGTCCCGTCCGCGGAGTTGCTGTAGAGCTGGCGAAGGTTATCCGCCGCTCGATCGACCAAGTAGGCGATCCTGCTTCCGTCCGGGCTCCACGCGTACGCGCTGACTGCATCACCCGAAGCCAATGCGAGGTTCATCTTTCGGTTGTCGGCGCCGCTCGGCACGCTGGTGAAGAGCTCGGGCACATTGGCGATGTCCTGAGTTGCGAGGTACGCGATGCGCGAACCGTTCGGGCCCCAGACGAAGCTCTCGACGCGGCCGCCGTCGACCAGCTCACCATTGACACGGCGATTGTCGCTCCCGTCCGGCTGACTGGTGAACAGCTCTTGGAGGCAAGTCGGACACGCCGGTCCGATGAGCGGGTTGTCTTCGGCCAGGTATGCGAGTCGTGCACCGCCGGGGCTCCACTCGAAGCTCGAGACGCGCCCACGCTCCGCGCCAAGCTCGTGGTTCACTCGATGATTGTCGGCGCCGTTGGTTAGACCCACGTAG
>JBATLA010000332.1:0-2630 GCA_049669945.1 Polyangiales bacterium
AAGACATGATCGAAAAGATTGCGGAAGAGCACCGCAAGGGTCGCGAACTCTCCATCGGAACTGCGAACCTCGATTCGATGCGCCCCGTGATCTGGCGCATCGGTGCGATCGCCAATAGCGGGCATCCAGGCGCCTTGGAATTGATTCATCAGATCCTCCTTGCCTCGGCTTCTATCCCGGGTGCCTTCCCGCCCGTGCTCATCGAAGTCGAGGTTGGCAATCAGCGCTTTGACGAGATCCACGTCGATGGCGGCGTGGCTTCGCAAGTGTTTCTCTATCCCCCAGGTCTCGACTGGGACGCGGTCCTCGAGAAGCTCCAAGTGCCCGGCCGGCCCAAGGTCTACGTCATTCGCAACTCGCGTCTGGAACCGAGGCACGAGGAGGTCCAGAACAAGCTCTTTCCCATCGCCGGCCGCTCGATCGAGTCGCTCATCCGTACCCAGGGTATCGGCGACCTCTATCGCATCTATCTCGAAACCTGCCGAGACGGCTTGGACTTCAATCTCGCGTACATCCCAGGGGACTTCGAAGAGAAATCGAAGGAAGAGTTTGACCCGGAGTACATGAAGAAGCTGTTCGACACCGCGTTTGATCGCGCGAGATCAGGGTATCCTTGGGAGAAGTTGCCACCCGAGCTCGATCAAGCGCCCCCTAGTTGCCGCTGATCATACCCGGCAGAGCACAGCTTTCGCCGAGCATCAGTCTTCCTCGTCCCGCGTGGGCGGCTGCACGCATTTGCGGCCCCCCTTCAGCTTCACGAGGCCCCACCCATAGTTGATCTTGTCCGGCTTGATCTGGGCCACGCTCTGCAGCACCACCCGACCGAGCAAGCTACTGACGCCGATCGAGGTCGCGGTGAGCTCGACAGGTTTCTTACGTGCGGGGACGAGCGCGCCGATGCGAAGCTCGCTGATGCCGAGGCAGGTCCGGGCGGCCATCTCGACGAGCGGGCGCCCTTTGAGTCGCACGATCCCCTTGGCATAGGCGATCCGAATAGGCATCGGAAGCGGTCGCGGCTTGAGCAGCGCGCCTTCGATGTCGTCGAAATAGATCACCGGGCCCGCATCCCCAGCGCCTCGGGCAACGCGCAGCGTGCCCCTGTCGATTCGAAACTGCACAGGTGTCGCGGTGAACCCGAGCGTGAGGATGACCTCCCTCAAGGTGATGGGACCTGCTCCAATGAGCCAGTTGCCGCTTTCGGGAGACTGTTCGGACGGCTCCTCGGGTGGATCCGAGGGTTGAGGGCCTCCAAACGCATTCGCGATCGAGATTTTGCCAGTCTCGTCACGATAGAGCGTGATCTCGACACCTTCGAGCCGCCCCCTTGGTACGCGAATGGCGCCCCGCCGCATGGCGCCTAGGTTGATCGCCGCACGTACGCTCCGCGCGCGCAAGACGTTTCGCTTCTCTTTGTCGTCGATCGACAACTTGCTGGCGGACAGCCGCGCGATTCCACCCAAGGCAAGTGAGGGACGATCGACGTCACCGCGGCCCCCTGGGCCCGCGTCTAGGGTGCCGGCATCGCCCGGGCCCGCATCTTCGACGCCCGCGTCCCGAATGCCCGCGTCTTCAACGCCACCGTCGACGAAAGGCCACTGTTCGAACGCGCCCCCGTCGACCGCTGCAGCTTGCTCGTCGAGCGCCTCGGGCGAATCGAAGATCCCCTCGAAAAAGGCCAGCCACGCCAAGACGATGGCAGTGAGCAAGACCGATAGCGCTACGGACTTTCCCAATCCAATGGCGCGCGAGGCGGCGACGCTTCTGGTTCTCTTCTCTTTCGCCATGGCACAGCTCCTTCACGTCGAGCTCGTTCGGCGTCGCACGCAAACCTAGCATGCTCGGCAAGCAAGGCAGCTGTGCCGAGCGAGGCACGCGACCTCGACAAGAAGAGAGCGAGCTCATCGCTCGTGCGCGCAGAATCTGCGCGAGAGCTACCCTCCATCGCGTTGTTGCCGGGAGCACATCGGGACCCTAGCGTCCGACGAGCGAAGCACGAGAAGAAGGGAAGTCGCGCCATGAAAGCAATGGGTCTGATGGTCCTGGTACTTGTCATGTCGAGTACGGCATACGCGGGTCCGCAGTCCACCATCGGGGGGAAGCGCCTCCAATCCGACGTGGTGCACAACACCGGCGTCGCTTGGCCGAGCCTGTTCTACGAGTGGTGGAACAAAGGTCAGGGGAACCTCGACTGGGCCCTGGGCGCCGAGCTCGTCTACGGCGACTGGTCCGGCGCGTACTCGGACGTGAGCGTCGGCCTTGCGTTCAACGCTCCGCTCCGCTGGCACATCCACACGGGAAGGCATGCGAAATCAACGACTGACGTGGGCATTCGGTTCACGCCGGGGGCGATGGTCGCCGGCAGCGAAGGCGGGCGATTCCAAGCGCCCGCTCCGGGTGAGCCCTCGGAGCAGCGTGTCACGGGCGGCGTGCGAGCCGAGCTCGCGTTTCCGGTGTCCATCGACGTGCACGACCGGGTGAGCGTAGTGACGGGGGGCACGATCCCCCTCACCTTGATGTTCGCGAAGGATGTCGACCCTTGGGGAACCATTCCCATCCTCGTTCGCATGGGAGTCGAGATCAATGCAGCACCCAAGGTGGCGCCGTTCTTCTTGTTCGAGCTCGGGCCGGGC
>JBATLA010000333.1:0-1911 GCA_049669945.1 Polyangiales bacterium
AACGGAGAGCGCAGATCGCCTGCGTGGAGGGCGAGCGGCAACGTGCCGAGGAGCGCCCCTGCCAACAGCAGGGGAGCGACTGCCGGTTGCGACTGCGCGCCGACGAAGAGGCCGGTGATCCATCCGCTCGCGATCCACGGAAGCACCGGATCGGACTAGCAATCCATGTGCCGAACAAGTGACGGCGCAAAACCTGCGCTTGGCACCTGGGTGGAGCTGGCGGACGCCGGCGGAGCTCGTCGGATCGCCACGCGGGTACCGTTCGACAACCCTCGAATCGAGGACCATGTTGCCGCCAATGACGACGAAGTGGGTATACACACTGGACGAGATCGAACAGGCCGAGGCTGCGGTTGATGGCGATTGGGATCGCGTTCGCGGACTGCTTGGCGGCAAGGGCGCCAACCTCGGAGAGATGAATCGGCTCGGTGTTCCGGTGCCGCCTGGGTTCACGATCACGACCGATGCATGCAATGCGTACCTGGCTGGTGGGGGCGGGTTCCCGCCCGAGCTCTGGGAGCAGGCCCTCGCGGCGCTGCGAAGCATGGAGGAGAAGACGGGGAAGCGCTTTGGCGACCCCGAGAACCCTTTGCTCGTCTCGTGCCGTTCCGGTGCGAAGTTCTCGATGCCGGGCATGATGGACACGGTCCTCGACATGGGGCTCAACGACGAGGTCACCGAGGGCATGATCAAGCTCACCGGAAACGAGTCGTTCGCCTTTGATTCATACCGACGACTCATTCAGATGTTTGGCACCGTCGTCCTCGGAGTGCGCGACGAGCCGTTCGAGGATGTGCTTGCGCACCACCGTGAGGCGCGGGGCGTGCAGAGCGACGCGGACCTCACAGCCGAAGACTTTCGAGGGATTGTCGGCGAGTTCAAGGAGCTCGTTCGTCGTCACGCGCGCATCGAGTTTCCGTCCGACGCGCTGGAACAGCTTCGGATGGCGACGCGGGCCGTGTTCGATAGCTGGAACGGAAAGCGCGCGCGCGACTATCGAAAGGCTGCCAAGATCCCGCACGATCTCGGCACAGGGGTCAACGTCATCACCATGGTGTACGGCAACCTCGGCGAGGGTTGCGCCACCGGCGTCGCCATGTCGCGCAATGCGACGACCGGCGAGAACGTTCTCGAAGGCGACTACCTCACCAACGCCCAGGGTGAAGATGTGGTCGCTGGGGCGCGGCCGACCAAGCCGCTTATAGAGCTCAAGAGCGAAATGCCCGCAATCTACGAAGAGTTCGAAGGCATCGCGCGTCGGCTCGAGCACCACTATCGCGACATGCAGGACATGGAGTTCACCGTCGAGCGGGGCAAGCTCTGGATCCTGCAGACCCGTAACGGAAAGCGAACCGCCCAAGCGGCCGTTCGCATTGCAGTCGATCTTGCCGATGAGGGCCTCATCACCCGCGAAGAAGCCGTGCTTCGAGTCGCGCCCGAGCAAATCGAGTTCTTCCTGCATCCGCAGTTTTCCATGGAGGCGAAGGCCAACGCCGAGGTCATTGCCACTGGCCTCAACGTATCGCCCGGGGCGGCGACCGGAGTGGTCGCTTTCGACCCTGACCTCGCTGAGCGATGGGTCAACGAAGACAAGCGTGAGGTGCTGCTCGTGCGGCCCGAAACGAAACCCGATGACGTCCATGGAATGCTGGTGGCGAAGGGCATCTTGACTTCGAGTGGCGGACGCACGAGCCACGCTGCGCTCGTCGCGAGGCAGTTCGGAAAGCCCGCGGTCGTCGGCGCAGCCGGGCTCAGCATCGACCTCCGTACGCGAGCGATGCGCGCGGGCAATGTCCACATTCACGAAGGTGAGTGGCTTTCGATCGACGGGACGACGGGTGAGGTGTTCGCTGGGAAGCTCGATACCGTGGTGCCAGACATTCAGGACGCTTGGCTCTCGAAGCTCATGGT
>JBATLA010000334.1:0-1746 GCA_049669945.1 Polyangiales bacterium
CGACGAGCTGCGTCTCCTCGATCGCCTCTTCCTTGGCGAGCTCCAGGTGCCGCCGCTGATGGTGGTGCGTTCCGTGGACGGGCACGAAGGCACGCGGCCGTAGAAGCTGAATCATCGTTCGTTGCTCCTCACGGCTTCCGTGCCCGCTCGCGTGCACCTCCGGACGCTCGCGGCGCGTGATGACCGTGATGCCGCGGCGCTCCAAGTGATTGACTACGTCCAGTACGGGGAGCTCGTTGCCGGGAATGATCCGCGACGAAAGGATTACGGTGTCCCCTGCATCCAGATGCACGCGCGTGTGCTGCTCGCGCGCCAAGCGTGTGAGCGCGGAGGCGGGTTCGCCCTGTGTGCCGCCGGCAAGGATCATGACTTGCTCTGGTGGAGCGAGTCGATGTCCTCGGGCGCGATGAGGAGATCGTCGGTCGGCGGAATCAAGCCAAGCTCGCGGGCCGTTTCGGTGTGCTTGTTGACCGACATCCCGAGGAGGCAAACCTTGCGGCCCTGCTCACGCGCAATGTCGAGGGCCGCCCTCAGGCGAAACGCGTTCGACGAGAAGGTGGCCACGACGACGCGATTGGGCGCGCGGGCGACCTCCACCCGAAGTGCGGCCTCGGCTTCTCGCTCGAGCCTGGAGCGGCCCTCGACCTCGGCGCCGGTGGAGTCGCTGAGGAGCAGCCGAACACCTGCGCGTCCCACCGCCTCGAGTCGCTCCCGGTCGAATCGCTGGCCTTCACAAGGGTCGGATTCGATCTTGAAGTCCCCGGTATGAACCACGGTGCCGACGGGCGTATCTAGAATGAGACCAGTTGCATCGGCGATCGAATGGTGGACGGCGAACCGCTCCACGGCGATCGACCCGATTTGCTCGCGGCTGCCTGCCGGGCTCACGCGGAGGTCGACGCCTTTGAGCCGATGCTCCTTGAGTCGGTCCTCGATGAGGGCGGCAGCGTAAGGCGGCGCGTAGACGGGAACCCGGATTTGCTTGAGCAGGTAGGGAAGCGCGCCGATGTGATCTTCGTGCCCGTGCGTGATGACGATCGCACGCAGGCGCTCGCGCTCTGCCAGGAGCCAGCTGAAATCCGGGTGGACCAGCTGGGCACCATCTTCATCGGTGAAGCCGATGCCGCAGTCGATGGCGATCATCGTGTCGCCGCAGAGCAGTGCGGCGCAGTTCATTCCGACCTCGTTGAGGCCGCCCAGGGGGATGAATCGCAAAGTATCAGTCACGGGGTTCCAGAGAGCGGGGCTAAATGCCACGGACAGTTTGGTCAAGGCCGCAATTGCCTCGTTGACCCGTGTGATTCCGGCGTGCTACGCCCCGGACCGC
Source organism: Polyangiales bacterium (assembly GCA_049669945.1). Classification (GTDB taxonomy): domain Bacteria; phylum Myxococcota_A; class Polyangia; order Polyangiales; family Houyiibacteriaceae; genus SG8-38. The sequence continues at coordinate 1,328 of JBATLA010000334.1, forward strand.
ACGGGTGCAATGGGCCGTTTCTTAGCGATTATTTGGGTAGTTGCCCTCTGGGGGACCGTGGCGTCGGCGCAAGACGGGGCCACGACCGCTGGGGCCCGTCGAGAAGCCTTCACCGAGGACGAGGAGGCCATCGCCGAGGACGAGGAGGCGACCCCCGAGCCATCCAAGGAAGAGGACCTGCCGCCACAGCTGAGGGCGCCACCGATGAAAGGGCTCCAGCTTCCATCCGCGCCGCCGCCCGAGGCATCAGATGACTTCGAGCAGGAGTTCGAGGAAGAGGACTTCGACGAGACTGCCCTCGACGAAGATGACGACGCTGACATGGCAGCGGGTGACGCCAAGCTGCTGGGCGAGGCGGAGCCGCCTGCCGCGGACCCGACGCTGGCGAGCTGGACCAATCCCCGCCCGGTGTTCTCGCT
>JBATLA010000335.1:0-3230 GCA_049669945.1 Polyangiales bacterium
CGTCCGGGCTCGCTGGCTCCAAGCCCGCGGCGTCGCCATCGAACCAGCCCAGGTTGCCGTCAAAGATCCCGCGAACCGACCACTCCACCTTCCCGTAGTACTCCTGCAAGTATGGATGCGTGGCCAGATGGGGCGGAAGCTTCACCACCTCGACGAGCTCGTCCGGCGTGAGCCCCCTGTTGATCCCCTGAATCGTCTGGTCGTGAACGAACTGAATGGCGTCGCGATACGCCGTAAGCGTTTCGTAGATCGCGTCCTCTCCCGAGATCGCGCGCGTATGGCTCGGCACCAGGTGCTGAGGTCGAAGCGCGCGCATCTTGTCGAGGCTCTGCACCCAAGCACGCACATCGCGGTACTGCGTCCCGCGAATCGAATAGAGGTTCGGGAACGCCTTGTAAATGTTGTCCCCCGGTAGCAGGACGCCGCGCTCGGGAAGCCAGACGAAGAGCTGGTCATTCGTCTCGCCGGGCGCGTGCACGAGCTCGACCTTCACCCCGCAGATCTCGGTCTGAAGAACATCCGAGAACGTCTTGTTCGGTCGAATCAGCCCAAGCGTCATATCTGGATCGAGCGTCTCGACAAACGGCCCGAGCCCGACGTTCTCCATGCCGTCCGGCCCGCCTCGGCCCAGATAGCTCCCAAACATGCGCGAGCTCCGTGTGCGAAGAATCGGCCGCAAGACGTTTGCGAACCGGTTGATGTAGTCGTTGGTCGTCTCGTGCGCGTACACATCCACCTTGCCATCCGGCACGAACGCGAGCCCACCCATGACGTGGTCGGCATGATTGTGCGTGTAGATCAGTGCACCGATCGGCTTGTCGCTGATCTTGGCAAACTCCGCCTGCACCTCTGCGGCAGTCTCCATCGCCCCCATGACGTCCACGATGAACACACACGCGTCACCCTCGACCATGATCGAATTCGCGATCCCAAAGCCGACGGCCTGGTAGACACCATCGGTGACTTCGTAAACGTCGCGACGAAACTCTTCGTCCATCCGCTCGACCGCAGCGTTGACGCGCGGGTCCGGCTCTTCGGGTGATCGCGGGCCAAGCTCTCGCGGTGATTGGCAGGCAAGCAGCAGGCACGCTGAGCTCAGGATGAAGATGCGAAACGGCATGCCGGATATCGTCTCACGGATCAGGCCGAAATTGGATGAGCCAACTCTGCTTTCATGTCATCGTAGCCGCTGCCCATGACCTCGACAGGACGACTCGATCCCGGCCAGGCGGCTCGATTGGTGATGCAGGCGCTTGCAGGCCGCATCTCGATTCCGCTTTCGGCCGTACGCGACCGCCTCATCGGTATTTCCGAGAAGGTGGAGATCGACATCGCAGAAGCCCCTCCCGGGCTTCGCGTGCGCGGCCAAGCCCATGCACTCGGCGCACCCATCGCGTTTTCGACCCGCATCGAAGCCAAGGGCGTGGACGTTCAAGGGGAGCGGCGCACGGTACGGATTCGTTTGAGCGAAGTGGCGCTGGCGACCGACGACGACGCGCCGGGGCCCCTGGCGGACGCGATCCGAAACGGGATGATCGACACGGCCAACCCTGCGACCTTGATCGGGAACATGATCTCGCTACCCGACATGATCGTCGAAGCCGAGGGCCAAGACATCGTGGTCGACCTGATGAAAGTGCCGGTCATCGCACGCGACGAGACCCTACGCGCCGCCGTCGCTGCCGCCACGAGCTACCTCTGCGTGACCGGGATCGAGGTCGCAGACGATTCGATCCTTCTGAAGATTGGCGTTTTCCCTGGCGGTCCCAAAGAGGCGGCGCTGAGCACGGCGCGCGCGGCGCTCACTCCGTTGGTGCGTTATCTCTGGCCCGAGGGCCGGCCATGAGCTGGCGGAACGCGCTCAAGCACTTCAACCCGCTCAGCAAGGCCTCGTTTGCTTCCCGCGAGCAGGAGTTCCACGAGATCGCGATTCGTGGCGTCGACGGCTACGACAACTTCGGCGAGCCGAGCTACCTCGAAGGGCTCCGCCGCATCCTCTATTCGTACGACAACGAAGCGCGCCTTCACAAGGTCGGCAAGATGACCGCGGTCTATCAAACCGTGGGCCTCCTCGCAGCGCGCCTCCACACCGAGCGCTGGTTCGAGATGAAACCCGATTCGGCCAATGCCGAGATCAAGCGACCCCTCGTCATCACCGGCATGGTGCGCACCGGAAGCACCGCCCTTCACTATTTGATGGGCGCCAACCCGGACATGCAATGCCTTCAGTACTGGCTCGCGCTTCATCCGCAGCCTCGCCCTCCCCGCGCCTACTGGGAAGCGGCGACCGACTACCAGCACGCCGTCATCGAGCTCGACCTGATGTACCAGGCCGGCAAGAGCATGCTCGAGTCGATTCACTACATGATGCCCGACGGGCCGGACGAATCGGGCCGCTTGCTCGGGCAGAACTTCAGCGATGACCGCTTCGAGGTCGTGTCCACCGTGCCGACCTATTCCGAGTGGTACATGAACACGATTCATCGGGAGACGTACCAGCGGCACAGGCGCGCCATGCAGCTCATCGGCTCTTACGAGCCGGACAAGCGCTGGCTCTTCAAGTACCCGGTCCACATGCGAAACCTCGACGCTTTGCTCGAGGCCTATCCTGATGCCTGCATCATTTGGACGCATCGGGATCCAGCCGATGTGTTGCCGTCCTACGTGAGCCTTTGTGCCCACTTCCGCTCGCTCTTCGAGCACGGCGTCGACCGCGAGCAGATCGCAATCGACCAGAAGGAAGCCTGGGCGCGCGCCGTCGAGAACGGCATGCGCTTGAGAAAAGGCCGCGAGCATCAGTTCCACGACATTTATTTCAACGATTTCATGGCCGACCCGATCGGCGAAGTAGCCAAGGCGTACGCGCACTTCGACCAGCCGTTCTCCGATCCAGCGAAAGCGGCGCTCAGCGCCTGGCGGGAGGCCCACAAGCCGGGGCAGTTCGGCACCCACAACTACACACGCGACGACTTCGGGCAGTCGCCCGCGCAAGTCCACGCGCGCTACACCGAGTACCTGGAACAGTACCCGCGCGTCCTCGAAAAGCGCGACAGGAGCGCGGCATGATCGAGCGCAGCGATGAAGAGCGCGCGCTGATCGCGGAAGCCGAGCGGCTCTTTCCGACGCAAACGCGCTGCCTGACCTTCGACCCGGAGCTCAACTTCTGTGTGGGCAAGGCCAAGGGCAGCCACATCTGGGACGTGAGCGGCAACGAGTACATCGACTACCTG
>JBATLA010000336.1:0-5401 GCA_049669945.1 Polyangiales bacterium
TTGAAGGGGGCGATCACCAGCGCAAAGCGTCGTCGCAGGCGAAGCCGCTCTAGGCTGCCACGGCGAAGCTCGACCCGATCGCGCGTTGCGCGAGGAAGCCGTTCGAGCCGTTGTCTCGCCCGTTCGAGCATCGGTTCCATCGGATCGACCCCGACGACGTCCACGCCTGCCTCCGCGATGGCGAGCGCGACCCGCCCGCTCCCAACACCGAGCTCGAGGACGGGGCCGCCGGACGCCAGGGCGAGCTCGACGTAAAAGCGCACGTCGTGTCTACGGCGCCGGTAGGCCTGGTCGTAGTAGCGACCGTCTTCGTAGTGGGCTTCGGAGCCGATCCCGCTCGGTGCTGGTTTGCGCTTAGCCACTTCTCTCCATCAGGCGTCTGGCGAGCTCGGCGAAGCCTTCTCCGCGTTCGGCGTCGGTCACGTAGCGAGGAGGCGTCGGGAGCCGGTCGAGATGCGCACGCACGTTGGCAACGCCGACGCTCTTTGGAAAATATGCGAACGCTTCGGCGTCGTTCCCGCTGTCGCCGACGAACACCCAGCGGTCGAGCTCGCTGTCGAGGTCGACGCCCATCGTCTCAGCAAGGGCGCGCGAGACTCCGCTGGCTTTGTTCCAAGGGCCGGGCGCAGCGTGCGCGTGCACGGTGGAGACCGAGCTCGAAGCGCCGAAGTCCTCGATGATGGACACGAGCGTGTCGATATCGGCGCGCGGCAGCGAGACGAGCTCGCCTACGTCGAAGGCGAGGTCACAGCGGCGGGCTCGATCGTCACTGCTGACCTGCACGTGTGGCATGACGCGAGCGACCTCCCGCCGAATCGCGTCGAGAAGCCTCGATTGTTGGGCGCGCTCCTGCTCGCTGCAGAAGTAGCCCTCGCGGAAACGATCCGCCTCGACCCATGACCAACCGGCGCCGTTCTCTCCAATGGCGAGTCGGACCGGCCACTGCCGGGCAATGACATCCACCCAGCCGAGCGGCCGGCCGGTTACGGCGATCAACTCCAGCCCCGACGCGGCGAGTTGGTGCATCGCCGCGTACGCACTTGGTTCGAGCACCCCGTTTCGCGTCACGGTGTCATCGATATCGAACACGAGCCCGCGCAGACCAGCGGACTCGAGGTTCCGGTAGCTCTCCATCGAAGGGTCCCCATACCACACCCTCTGGACTTGCGGACCGAGGCCGGTCAGCGTACCGTGATTGCAACGGAGGGGATATCTTGCCCAACCTGGGATTTGGCGAACTAGTCATCGTTTTTCTGATCGTGATGCTGATTTTCGGCGCCGGACGGCTGCCTCAAATCGGCGAGGGACTCGGGAAAGCCATTCGCAACCTCAAGCGCGGCCTGAACACCGATGACGACATCGATGTGACCCCTGCCGACAAACAGGTACCAAGGCAGGCCGCCTCCCGGGTCGAAGACGCCGAAGTCATCGACAAGGTCGAGTCCAAGTAGCGCCTACTGCGGGTCATCCCCTCGGGCGTCATGTGCCGCGCTCCTGAGGTCGAGGATTGCCTTGCAGCTGAGGCGCAATGGAGCCGCGAGCTCGGATGAAGTCGCGGCTTCCCTGAGCTCCTGCTTGCGCAGGAGAGGGGCGAGCAAGAGGGCCGTGTCGAGCTGCGTGTCCGGGTTTCGAAGGATCGCGTTCCGCGGTCGGTAACGCACGACCCAGCGGCGATGCCGATAGACCGTTTGAAGCACGTTGGGGTCATTCGGTCGCCTCGCGCAAACACGAACGACGTCTTCTTCGGTGAGCGATGGGTTGTCGAGGAGGATCCGAATCACGTCCGGATGAGGATCGCGCACGACTCGCTGAATGAGCGAGCGGTCGTGTGTTCGCGCAAGCGACTTGCGCTCGCCGAGTGTGAGTGGACGACCGCGCCCGAAGTCGGGAACGTGCCGTTCGTTCATCCCAAGCTCGTCCTCGTCGAGCGGCGGTGTGACGAAGTCGGCGAGGTGATGGAGTGAGGCCTGCCGCGCGTGCGCGCCAAGCGCCGCGCGCATGCTTTGAACCCGCGGGTCGAATAACGCCCAGCCAACTGCGAGGAACACCGACTGCGCATCGGGAGCGCCGAACGACGCAGCGCGGTACGCCTCGTCGAGAAACGAGAGCGCCTCTTCGGCGGGGACGGATTCGAGCCGCTCACAAATCAAACCGACGCGCATGTCGAGCTCGTCCACTCGGGCAAGGCGGCGAAAGAGGCCGGACGCTGAAGCTGCGCGTTCCATGCGGAGAATTCCCCAAGGACTAGGGTAGTGATCCCCCTCGAAATCGCCAGCTTGACGCACTGCGTCGCCGGAGTAGCCTCCATCGACCCATGGCTGAGGCAGGACAAGCTCGCGTGATCAAGCGGTACGCAAACCGCAAGCTCTACGACACGCACGACAGCAAGTACGTCACTCTGGACCGCATCGCCGAGCTCGTGCGAAATGGGGAAGAGGTCAAGGTTCTCGACAACAAGTCACAGAAAGACCTGACCAAGGTGACGTTGGCGCAGATCATCTACGAAGAGCAGCGCAGCGGAAACGCGACGGCCTGGTCGGTCCAGAAGCTCCGTGGTTTCATCCAGGAGGGTCGGGAAAAGCTCGTGACATCCTTGAAGGAAGGTCCGGTCGGCAAATTCGTCGGGCGCGCCGAAGAGCTCGGCCAAGAGGTTTACAGCGCCGCCGACGACCGGGTCCGCGGTGTGCTGGAAAGTGCGGCAGCTCACGTAAAGCAGCTCCAGGGAGAGGTCCTGCGTTTGCAGGCCCGGATCGAAGAGCTCGAGGGCAAGCTCCGCCAAGGGTCCACAAAGGACACTCCGCCTGATAACGTGGAATAATTCCCGTTCCTAGGGGTTCCAAAAGCAGGCATGCCCCGTAAACCCAAGACAATTCCGACCGAGCGGCGCCTTTTCGAGACGGAGGCGCGGCCGCATCTCGATACGCTCTATTCGACGGCGCTCCGGCTGACGCGCTCACCGGTCGACGCCGAGGACTTGGTTCAAGACACGCTGGTGCGCGCCTACCGGTTTTACGACCGCTTCGAGGCAGGCACGAACTTCAGGGCGTGGTTGCTTCGCATTCAGATGAACACCTTCGTCAACCGCTACCGACGCACGACCCGCGAGCGCCAGGTCTTCGATGGACCGATGGCGACGCCTGTGGGCGAAGGCGTGATGAGTCGCGCGACGATGCGTGCTTTGACCGACCCAGTAGGCGACGCGCAAAGGCAAATCATCGGGCGCGAGATCAACCGCGCCTTCGAGGTCCTTTCGGAAGATGCGCGGGCCATGGTGCTCTTGGCGGATGTAGAGGAGCTCTCGTACAAGGAGATCGCCGAAGTGATGGGTTGTCCCATCGGCACGGTGATGTCGCGTTTGCATCGCGCGAGAAAGCAACTGCAGGAGTCCCTACAACAGCACGCGGTGGAGCTCGGCATCATCGATGCTGAAGACGACGATACCGAGGATCCGGTTTCGTTGGAAGCGTTTCGATCCAGAAAGGCGGCCAAGTCATGAGTTGTAAGCTCGTGCGCCGTCATCTCGGCGCGTTCGTCGATGGCGAGCTCGATCCTGCCACGCAGATTGAGTTCGAACGTCATCTCGAGGCTTGTTCGGCTTGTCAGGAGTACCTGGCGTTCGAGCGCGCGTTCCGGCAGCAGACACGGGAATCGCTCGGTGGTTCGCATGCGCCGGAGCATCTGTGGGCGAGGGCGCTTCATCGGCTCGATGAGATCGATGAGGCGAAGACCGAGTACGGCTCTTTGATCGAGATCCGTCCCATGCGTTGGAAGCAGACGGGATTGATCGCAGCGGCGGCCGGAGCGCTGTTGATCGTCGGCGGAGTCGTCGGTCTGCCCGACGGCGCGGACTACACGGGCGCCGGCATGCTTCAGGACGTGGTCGATCTTCACAGCAAGGGGTTGCCCTCGGACGTCGAAGCGGAAGCCCCTCAAGAGGTGGTGCGGTACTTCCAAGGAAAGACCCCGTTCCCCGTCAAGCCTGCTCAGTTCGAGGAACCAAGCACCAGGTTCATCGGCGCTCGCTACATCAAGGTCGGAAGCCACCCGGCGGCGGCCCTCTACTACGACCATGGCGGGCGCCGGGTGACGCTGCTGGTGTTTCAGTCGCCTGATATGATGCGGAACGCCCAGCGTACCCAGGTCGGCGGCCGTGAGCTCTACTATCATGATGTAGGCGGCAACGTGGTCACCATCCGGCAGCACGGCGGCGTGAATTACGCGTTTTTCGGCGACCTCGATCGCCCCGTCCTCTTCCAGCTCGCGGCCAACGCACGCGTCGCGTATTGAGTCCTCGACGGCCCTGAGGTGGCTGTTTTACTGGGCCTTGGGCGTTGACAGCGCAGGCCTTGGAGCGGTATTATTTTTTGACGCGGGCATAACTTTGCACGCCAAGTGGGGCCTGGATGCGTCGGGGTTTCGTCCAAACGTCGAAATCGCTGATAGTCTAGCCGCGGGAACCGAAGGGGATGCCAAATGTCGGATGACGAGATGTCGAGCGATCTGCCCACGAAAATGGGTGAGCCACCGGAAATCGACCACGAGATCGACGAGTTCGCCGAGAGCGCGTTCGATGCGCTGATGGTGGACGGCGAAGGCGACGCACCAGCCGCCGAGCCCGAAGCCGTGGCGGAAGCGCTCGAAGACGCGCCCGCGACGGGCGAGTACGAGGACGTGGAGCTCGACGACGTGATCATGGTCTCGGACGTTCCACCCGAAGAAGGAGTGGCGGCTGTGTCCGCACCGCCTTCGGCTCCGCCCGCCTCCGCACCGCCTGCCGCTGACAACGGCCCGGGCACGGGCCAGGTCGCGGCCGCGCGCCTTCGTTCCGAGATTTCGGAGCTCAAGGCCAAGCTGGCCGAGTCCTCCGGTGGCGTCTCCAGCCGTCAGTTCCTCGATCTGCGCGAAGCGATGAACAAGAAGGACAAAGAGATCCTCGATCTGCGTGACCAGCTGAGCGGTCGCGACAAAGAGATCCTCGATCTGCGCGATCAATCGATCGACCTGGAGCGCAAGAGCGCCGACTTCTACGAGAAGACCGCCGGGCTCGAACGCTCGCTGTCGAAGGCGCAAGAAGCGATCGCCAGCCTCACTGAGGACAAGGAAAACGCGAACAAGCGCTACGAGGATGTGAAGGGCCGTTTCGAGCGCGAGAAGGCGAAAGCCGATGGACTCGAGGGTGAGCTCTCGCAGGAGCGCGAGTCGCGCGCCGCGGACATCGAGGCGCTCAAGGGCAGCCACGATGCCGAGCTGGCCAAGGCACGCGTGGTCTCCGAAGAGACAATCGAGCTGCTGAAGGCCGAATCGGCCGCCGCGCTTGCGAAGGCGCAAGAGGACAGCGACGCGGCTCTTCATGCGGCTGCAAGCGACAAAGAAACGGCATTGGCGACGCTCCGCTCCGAAC
>JBATLA010000337.1:0-2938 GCA_049669945.1 Polyangiales bacterium
GTCGTGCCCAGCACCGAGGGGCTCGCAAGTGGATTGCGAAACAAGCCCTGGACTACGACCCCGCCGACCGCCAACGCCGCGCCGGCGAGAAACGCCGCGGCCAAACGAAACCCCCGTAGCTTGAGGAACGTGTCGCGAAGCTCCGGGTCGCTGAGGTCGCCGGACCCGACGAGCACCGCGAGCACTCCGGCGACGATCAACGACGAAAAGAGCAACGGATAGAGCCGCACGGCGCGTCCTTACCATGCGTCCTTCGGCAGATCGATGCGGGTCGCGGTCGGTATTGACCCGCTTGGGGCGATCGGTCATCGTCGCCTCAAGCAGGGAAGTCGGTGAGAGGCCGACGCGGACCCGCCACGGTATGCGACTGAACGCTCCGTCTCGATGCCACTGGGCCAGGTGCCTGGGAAGGTGACGGAGACTGGGGTCGCAAGCCCGGAAACCTGCGAGAGCAAGTGTACCTACGCCTCGGGGATGGCGGGATTTGGACAATATCGAGCGGCGAAAACGAAGCGTGTGGTGCGGCTGTCTTGCCGCGACCGTCACCTTTGCCCACCTCGCGACTGCGTCCGCGCAGTACGCTGAAACCGCCACCGTCAACCGGCCGATCCCGGCAACCAACCCGCTCGATGCGACCGCGGCGGGGAGCGAAGTGGCGGTTGGCGATAGAATCGTCGCGCAGACGACCGACCAGCTATTGCAGCAGGCCGCCGGCACGCGAGTCGTGGTGACGGGAGCCCGCGGAACGCCGTTCTGTCTCCGCATCCGCGGCACCGCCTGCGATCAAGTCACGGTCATGTTGGATGAGGTGCCGATTAGCAGTCCGGACTCCGGCTCGTTCGACTTGAGCTTGGTGCCGCTCGAAGCACTCGACGGGTTCGAGGTCTATCGTGGCGGAACGCCTGCCTGGCTCAACAATGGATCGGTTGCGGGCGTGCTCCGCTTGCGCCCCCGCACCTACGAACAAAACGTGGTCGGTGGACGCGCCACGTTTGGAAGCTACGGCGCGTGGACGGCCAACGCGTTCGGCGCCGTCGCGGAAGACAAAGTCGAGTTCTTCGGTACTGCTGGCGCCGCTGGTGCACACAACGACTACCCCTACCTAGATGATGGGAACACGCCACTCGATCCCACGGACGACGTCGAGCGCTTGCGACGCAACGCAGACTTCCTTCAGGGCTTTGGCTTTGGGAACCTCGGTATCGAGACCGGAAAGCACAGCAGGTTGAAGCTCGTATTCCTTGGTCTCGGCCGCGAGCGAGGAGAGCCTGGGCCTGGGTCCAGCCCTGCGCTCCAAGCCCGGGTCAACGAGACCCGGCTGATCGGGACGGCGTCCTGGTTGCACGACAAAGGCGGGAAGCACCCCTACCGCCTCCAGGTCGCGGCGAACTACGACTACGGTCGCAACCGCTTCACCGACGAGCTCGAAGAGATCGGAAACGGAGGCCCGACTCGGAGCGATGACAAGACGCACACGATCTTCGGCCGGGTGGCTTCCTCGGTACTGGCCGTTCCCTGGTTCGAGCTGACGACCATCGCGACGGCCCGATACCAGGCGTACGACCCTTCCGACGCGCTATCCACCAGCCCATCCCAGGCGTCCGACCGGGTGACCGCCGCCGGCACCATGGAGACTCGCTTCTTCGGCGACGTGGGCAAGGTCGCGCTCGAGCTCCGGTCTAGTGTTCGTCTGAGTTGGACGCGGGTCGAGATCCGAGAGGCCGTGCCGGGCAGTGCAGTGCCGCCTCCGGCTCCGTCTTCGGACTTCCTCCCCACCTTCCGCGTCGGCGGGGCCATTTCGCCGCTCGAGTGGCTCTCGTTTCGTGGCTCTGTCAGCAGCGGTTACAAGCTCCCCTCCTTGCTCCAGCTCTTTGGGAATCGCGCGACCGTCGTTGGGAGCCCCAACCTCGTTCCCGAGCAGTCGCTGGCGGTCGATGGCGCGTTCACCGCTCGCGGCCACCGGAATATTTGGAGCGGCTACGCCACCGTTGGCGCGTTCGTGACGCAGATCGACAACATGATCCGATTTCGCCGGACGGCGCAGTCTCAAATCAAGTACGAGAACATCGCTTCCGGGCGCAATCGCGGCGTCGAGATCGAGGTCCGCGGCGGCATCACGCATCACTTCTTCATCGACGGAGACGTGACCTGGACGCAGGCCATCGACGAGACGACGGGGAACCAGCTTCCTGGCCAGCCAGAATGGGTCGCCTTCGTTCGCCCCGAGGCGCACTCGGGGAGGCTCTCGAAGATCGTGTCCGACGTCATGGGTTTCTTTCGCGCCTTGTACGTCGGGAAGAGCTACGCGGACCCGGCGAACCTGGTGGTGCTCGTTGGACGGGTCGAGCTTGGGGCAGGCGTTGGCGTCGACCTGTTCGAGGGAAGCCTAGGCTTGAGCTTTCGCGTCGATGACCTTGCGGACGCTCGCGGTCAGGATCTGCTTGGCTTTCCGCTCCCAGGTCGCCGGTACACTGGCCGTCTAAGCGTGCGTCACGCGTGGTAGGTTGACTTCGCTTTGCCGCCAGGTAGCGTCGACGTCCTTGCGAGGGTCGAAGGCGGTTTCATCTGAAGCCGTTGGAGATAGGCCGGCGGAGAGAAAACCGCTCGGCTGAACAGGGAAGTCGGTGAGAGGCCGACGCGGACCCGCCACGGTATGTGACTGAATGCTCTGCCAATGAGCCACTGGGTGAAAACCTGGGAAGGCGGCAGGGACTAGGGTTACGAGCCCGGAGACCTACCCATCGTGAGCTAACTCGAATCGTCTCGGGGATGGCGGGTGGCATCATGGTCCTTGTTCAATTGCTGATCGTGCCTTGTTTCCCTCCCTCCTTCGCCGGGGCTGGAGGAAGAACATGGAACGGGATCTGAAATACATTCTTCTCGTCAGCGTGGTGTTCGCGGTGGCGGGCTGTAGTGGATCCGAATCCCCGGGTGGCAC
>JBATLA010000338.1:0-5104 GCA_049669945.1 Polyangiales bacterium
ATCCCATGCCGCCCCGCATCGGCAAGGCGGTGCCTTGGGTCGGTGCCGGCCGCGCGCTCACGCACGATCCCACCGCCTTCTTCGCTCGCTGTCGGGAACGCTTCGGAGACACTTTCATCGTCGATGCGTTTGGCTACCGCCTGTTCTGCGTCTTCTCTCCCATGGGCGTACACAATCTATGGAGGTTGCCGGAAGAACTGGCGAGCAAAGCCCTCGCTGACCTCACGTTGCTGAGCCACAAGGTGCCGATCGAGCTCTTCGAAGGCCGCCGCACCTTGCCCCACGATCTCTTCGCCCGAGACGACGTCGAAACGTATCTCGAGAACCTTCGGAACGCCGTCGCATTCGAGCTCGACGACCTCGGCAATGCAGGGTCGATAGAGCTCTTCACGTTCACGAAACGTCTCGCGCATCGGATGGGTCTCGCAAGCTGGGGGGGGCTGAGCGCGCTCTCCGCCGAAGAGCTCGACAGACTTGTCACGCACTTCGAGGAGCTCATCGTGCTTCGACGAGTCGTGAGCCCGATCGAGCTCTCCGACGAGCATCAGACTTATCGATTGGCGCCCGGGACGCTCGTGACCACCATGTTGTCGGTCACCAATCGTTCGGCGGCGCCGGGACTCGACGAGTTCGACGCGCGCAACTATCGGGGTGCAACGTTTCTAAGAGCCGGTGAGCTCCCCGGGCGCGAGCTGGTGACGACCTACGGCCACGGCAAGCACAGCTGCCCGGCACACCGCTTCTCGACCTCTGCAATTCGACACGCCACCTGCGAGATCTTCGAGCGCTTCGACCTCGTTCCGCTCTTCAACGACGCGCGCCCTCTCCGACGACAAATTGGCGGCGTGGCCCGCGCGGACCGCCGCTGCGAAGTCGCCTATGAGGCCCGGTTAGCGATGACGGCCCGGCGCTCGGAAATCGTCCCCAAGCCGGATGCTCCCGCGGCGACCCACACGCTGAAGCGCGGGACGAGCTGACACTCCTCGCACGCCTAAGGCACGTCCTGGAGGCCCAATGCTTTCCCGATCTCGCCCATCACGCGCTCCTCGGCCAACTCGACACGGCCGTCGGCAGAGGCTGCGATCTTCGCCGCGCCCCATACCAGCTCGGCGTACTGTGGCGTCCCTTTGACTTGGCTCACGCACTGCAGCGCGAGCCGCTTCCCGTCTTCAGGATTGCTGAGCATGGCCTCTGACAAATCGCGAAACGTTCGGGCGAGGGCGCCGAAATCGAGCGGAGAAAGGGCATCGGCCTTGGAGCCCAGCGTCTCGAGGAAGCGATTCGCCTCGGATGGGCTGAGCTCACCGTCGGAAGCGGCCACCAAGACGAACGCCCCGGCCACCGCACGCAGGAGGTCGTCCGTCACGTCATCGTCGAAACGCTTCCATGCTGCCAGGGCGTATGCGACCGTCTCATCTGGAATCATCAATGGCTCCCATCATTCGTTACGATACCAGAATCAAGACATCCCGCTGAAGTCGAAAGACGAGCTTACTTCCGTCCCCGGCGCCGCGACTTCGGCTTACCCTGGGTCTTGGCCGGCGTGTACCAGATCGGCGAGGTGTAAGCGCGCTCCTGAGTGGTCATCTTGGCGCCTTTTGGCATCTCGATCCCGAAGCGAAGGGCCTCGTAGGCGGTCCATCGCGGGGTCGGGATCTCGATGACCCTTGCATAGTAGAACGCTCGCCGCGCCGGGTCGAAGTCAGGATCGGTCCACACCGTGATCAGCTCGGGGTCGCCGATCGTGTTGGTCCAGGTCGCGTTCTTGACGTCGACCGTATTGCCCACGGGCGGCACCTTGCCTTCGGCGCTGGGCTTGCGTCCGTCGGACCAGACGACGTCGTAGACCCTTTCCTGGGCCTTCCCTTTTGCGTCGAGCCAACCTTTGACCACTTGAATGCGATCGAGGTTGCCGCCGTAGGGGTCCTTGGCCGCAGCCACCAGGAAGGTCGGCGCCTTGCCTGCCGGCGCCTGAATCAAGTCTCCACCCATGGGGACGCCTTTTGCATACCCTGCCTTGGCCGGCACACGCGTGTTGGCATCTTTCATCGTGAAGCCCCAGCCACCGAAGAAGCGGACGATCATCCGCGTGCCCGTGGTCGCGTAGGTTTCCTTCCGCTTCATGGCGTCCCAGAGCGCCGCCCGGGTGTTCTCCGTAGCCCACACCCCGGCGTATCCCGACGAGGCCATCTGCCAGCCGTAGATCTTGCCGTGCTCTCCGCCCAAGGTGACGTGCGCTGCGCGTTCAGGCGATGGCTCGACACCTGAATGCTTCCCGAAGAAGTTGTCCTCTTCCACCGCAGAGAGCGACGTATGGGAGTCCGTGCTCCCGACCTGGCCGTACTTATAAGGATTCACGCCGACCTTCCGTTCGAGCTCGAGGCCCCGCTTCAAGCCTGAACGCAGGTACTCGCCTGGAATCATGTCGTCGGTCTTGGCTTGGCTCATGTCGAGATTGCCGAGGTCCCAGGTCTCGTAGTCGGCAAACTCGTCATCGGGGGACAGCAACGGGTGGGCCTCACCATCGCCTTTGATCTGCGTGGTCTCGTACAACGGTTCCCACCGCTGTCGTTGCTGAGCATATCTCTTGGTGATCGCGCCTCCCGACAGGGTCTTGACGTCGAACATCAGGCCATTGCTGAGATTGCCGTTGTGCGGGATCGCCAAGGCCCGACCGCCCGTCTTCTGCTCGTAGGCAGCCAGTGCCTTCCAAAGGTCTTCGGGGTCTGCGCTATCGCCAAGCGTGAATGGGAGAACCTGGATCGCCCGGTCGGCATCGTCACGGTAGACGACGACCCGGTGCAGGTTGTTTCCGCGAACGAGCGAGGTCCACTCGTAACCGATCAGCGCCGTAAACTTGCCGGGCTCGTTGTGCCTCTCCGCCGTCTTCACGACCTGCTCCCACACCGGCGTCATGAGCTCCGGATCGTTCGTGGCCCAAGGAACCTTGCCCTGCGCGAAACTCGTGATGATCTCGAGCGCAGCATCGACCGCCGCCTGGCCACCTTCTTTGATCGCCTGGTGCCAGCGTCGGCCTTCCTCGTCTTTCATCATGCGAGGATCGCCCTCGGCCAGCATCGAGAAGAAGCCCATCCCGTCCGAGTGATCGGCGATCACCACGAAGTCGAGCGGCCGCCCGAGGCGAGCTCGGTACCCGGTCGAGCTCGTCACCTCCTCACCCTTACAGAAGCGATAGGCCTCATCCATCCCGAGACGATCGCCGAACGTGCCAGCGTCCAACGACAGCGCGGTATGCAGATGGGTGTCGCCGAAATAGACGTTGGTAGGGAAGCCGCGATCGACGTAGGGCGAGAACTCTTTGAGTGGCGCCTTGGTGTCGTTCTTCTCCATGGAAGCGTCGGTCTGTGCGTACGCGGCGGTTCCGAAAAGGAGCAGGGCGGCAGCGATGTAGGAGAGCGATCTCATGACTTTCTTCCTCGGGGCTCGTGTTGCCGATCGAGCGGCTGGTGGTTTCGATGCGTCACCCCGTATGCCCCAGAATGCGGCCGCGACTCAAGTCAGAAGCGTTTCTCGCCCGAGTGAACGAATCACGCGCGCATGGCTTTCACGAACTTGCACGACCGAGGTCCTCGAGTACGAAGGCAAGCAGCTCGTTCCCATGGTCGGAGGCGACCTGGACCTCACCGGGCTCGATGCAGTGCTTGTGGAGGGACTGCATCCGGAGGACGTCGCCATCGGCGCGGGTGTTCGGGAAGACGCCGGCGAAGCTCGCGCCGAGCTCCTTGACCTGGTCGGTGACGAGCGCAGTGCCTGGGTGCTCGAGCGGCAGGTCGATATAGACGGCGTCGAGTCCGTGGTGGAAGAGGTGGTGGCGCACGGCCCGGACCTCCTCGACCAGGTCGGCCCCGGGCTCGTAGACGTGGATGACGGCAATGTTGTGGCGCTGCTCGATCTCGGTGTGGAGGCGGGTGCGGCCAGCAAGCTGGGCCCCCTTCGGCAGCGCCGTGATCGTTCCGCGGAGCTGGGCTGACTGCGCGATCGCCTCGACCATCTCGGCATAGTGGGTGGGCGCGTAGATCGCCCGCTCGCTGCCGTCGTTGGTCCTCTTGTAGAAGAGCACCGCGCTCTGGCGATAGCGGCCCGGTGCGATGTCGGCGGACCCGGGTGACGTAGCAGCGTCGTTGTGGACGGCGCACGGGATCCAGCCGAGCAGCACGCCAGTCTCGACCGAGCCGACCGAGAGGATCGCCTTCTGCGAGTAGGGGTGGACCGCCGTGGCCTCCGAGTAGAGCCCGGCCCAGTCACGCTCGATCGCGAAGTCGACGAGGCGGCGCTTGACCTCGGAGTAGAGATGCTGGCCGCGAGCGTCCTTGAGGGTGATCGCCTGGCCGCTGTGACCGACGCGATCCGCGGGGTTCGTCTTGGCCATGCCGCCGTGGCAGAGCATCGACCCGTCGGCGGACATCGCGCGGCCGATCGAACGCTGAAAACTGAATCGGAATCTGACAGAGCTCGCCGAAGCTCGCTTTGCCATAGTCACTACTCGGATATGACCAGATACATTTCTCTTTCGAGAAAATGCTCCTTAGAAAGGAGGTGATCCAGCCCCAGGTTCCCCTAGGGCTACCTTGTTACGACTTCACCCCAGTTACCAAACACTCCTTGGGGACCTGCCTCCCTTGCGGGTTAGCGCGGCCACTTCTGGAGCACTCGACTCCCATGGTGTGACGGGCGGTGTGTACAAGGCCCGGGAACGTATTCACCGTCGCCTGCTGATCGACGATTACTAGCAATTCCGACTTCATGCACTCGAGTTGCAGAGTGCAATCCGTACTGAGGCTGACTTTTTGCGATTCGCTCCACCTTGCGGCTTCGCAGCGCTTTGTATCAACCATTGTAGCACGTGTGTAGCCCAGGACATAAGGGCCATGAGGACTTGACGTCATCCCCACCTTCCTCCGGGTTGACCCCGGCAGTCTCCTTAGAGAGCCCAACTAAATGATGGCAACTAAGGACAAGGGTTGCGCTCGTTGCGGGACTTAACCCAACATCTCACGACACGAGCTGACGACAGCCATGCAGCACCTGGACCTAAGTTCTCTTGCGAGCACTCCCGAGTTTCGTCAGGATTCTTAGTTTTTCT
>JBATLA010000339.1:0-9531 GCA_049669945.1 Polyangiales bacterium
GCGCACTTGAGGGCCTTCAGCCCGGTGACGCGCTTCTTCGCGAACGCGTGCGCGCGGTGCTCGGGAAAGGGCTCTCTGATCCGCGACAAGCAACTGCGCTCTATGAGGAAGTCCTCGCGACCGACCCCGGACTGTTCCGGCGCCTTGGCTGGGCCCTACCAGTGGAGGTTCGCTCGAGCGACGCCACGATCGATCGCGACCTTGCCAAGGCGGTCATGCGCTCTCCTCGGTTCGAGTCGTCGAACGATGGTCTTCGCATCGAAGTCGAGGGCGCCCGCATTTGCCTTCTTGGCCGAACCGGGGCTGCGTGGGGGTGCGGTGAGGCGCAGCCCGCAGAAGACGAGACGGGCCGCAGCTACAAGCAGCGCATCGTCGACGCGTTTCACGCCGAGATCTTCTCGCCGAGGGTCGACCTCAGTCGTATCGACATCAATTCGCTCGATGGGTCAAACCGCGTGACGCGAAACCCGCTCGACATGCTAGGTCCCCAGTGATGAAGCCCTGGGTTCGCTTGGTCTTGCTCGCCGTGTTTCTGCTCGGCGTCTTTGCGATTGGAAAGATGACTGGGTTCACCGATGAGCTCACCGTCGATCGAATACGCGAGTCCATGCGGGTGGCCGGCCTCGGGGGCTTCTTCGTCTTCATCGCGACGTTTTGCTTCGGCCAACTCCTCTACATTCCGGGGTTCGTGTTCGTGATGGTGTCGGGGTTGGCTTATGGGCCTCTTTGGGGTTCCATCGCTTCGGTCATTGCTGCCAACATCTCCGTTGCCGTGTCGTTTTGGATCGTACGCACCATCGGTGGGCAACCGCTCAAGGAGATGAACATCAAGAAGCCTTTCCTTCAGAAGCCGCTCGACCACCTCGAGGATCGACCCATACGATCGATGATCATCATTCGCTTGTTCTTGTGGGCGATTCCGCCGGTCAACTACACGTTGGCGATGTCCGGCGTCACGTTCCGCGACTACATGATCGCGGCTGCCATCGGCATGACGCCGCCCTTCGTGACGCTTTCCGTTCTCGCCGGCCTCGGCTTCGACCTCTTGTAACGATCACTTTTTCCGGATGAGCGGGATGCTCGGGTCGGGAATGGTCTCATCCGCGGCCGCGGCTTTGGCGAGCGCTTCCTCGGCTGCGAAAGGCTTTGTTGCCGGATCGCTCGGCCTGGCACGCTCGAGCTCTTCGCGCGCCCAGCGAACGCTCTGCGCGATGATCTCCGAGCCGGTTCTCTCTTCGGTCGAGCGCAGGAGCGCGGCGAGGTCGCGCGCCATCTCCCGGCTCGCCGCATACCGTTCAATCGGGTTTCGGCGGAGCGCCCGCGCGATGATCTCACGAAGCTGGCCCGGCAGATCGTCCCGGTACTCCGACAAGTCGGGTACCTCTCCTTCACGAATCGTCCCGACGACCTTGAGCGGGTCTTTCCCTTTGAAGAGCTTCTCGCTCGCGAGGACTTCCCAGAGAACCACGCCCACGCTGAACACGTCGGTCTGCGCGCTTGGCTCGGCTTCGTACGTGAGCTCGGGGGCGAGATAGGAGATCTTGCCCTTCAAGAAACCCGGCTTGGTGATCGAGCTTCTGTCCATGGCGCGCGCAAGGCCGAAGTCCGTGAGCTTCACGACGCCGCAGTTGCTGAGCATCACGTTTTGTGGCGTGACGTCGCGGTGGAAGATGGGTGCTGGCTTCCCATCCTTGTCTTCGTGTTCGTGCGCCGCGTGCAGGGCCTTGAGGACTTCGATGCCGATCGCAGCGGTCAGGTGCCATGGCGCGTGGTTGCCGTGTTCGCGGTACGCCTGGCGCCATTGCGCGAGCGTCAGGCCTTCGACCCATTCGAGGACTAGGTAGTACTCGCCGGTTCGGTCACGATCGAAGTCGTGAATCTGCGCGATGTTCGGGTGGTCGAGCTCGGAGACGACCCTTGCCTCTTCGACGAACATCTTGAGGAACTCTGGGTTCTGACTCAGGGGCGCGAGGACTCGCTTGATCGCGACCGGTCGAGTGAAGCCGGCGGCCCCGTGCGTCTGCCCACGGTACACCTTGGCCATCCCGCCTTCACCGGCAAGCTCCAGCACTTCGTATTTGCCGCCGAGCAGCTCTGTCATGAGGAGGGTGGGGCGCGTCAGCCTTCGCTGGGCGAAAGCACCGCGCCGAGCTCACCATTCTCGTACATCTCGCGGACGATGTCACAGCCCCCGACGAACTCGCCGCGGACATAGAGCTGCGGAATCGTCGGCCAGTTGGCGAACTCCTTGATTCCCTGGCGAATCGCGGGGTCCTCCAGCACGTTGACGTCCTGGAATTCGGAGCCTGAGCGGCGGAGCACCTCGACGAGCGTGGCGGAAAAGCCGCACTGGGGGAAGTGCTTGGTGCCCTTCATGAAGAGCACGACGTCGTTGCCGTCGATGATGCCTTGAATGCGGTCGCGGAGCGTATCTTCCATCGTCTAACCCTTTGCCTCGGACCAACTCTCGGGCGTGTAGGTCTTGAGCGCAAGTGCGTGAACTGGCCCGGCCATGAGCTCGCCGAGCGCAGCGTAGACCATTTGATGTTGCTGGATGCGGCTTTTTCCGGAAAACGCCGCCGACACGATCACAGCTTCCCAGTGGTCCTTCGTGCCGGTGAGGTCGGTCACCACGATGTGGGACACCTCACCCACAGCCTGGCGAATGCGTTCCGCGAGCGTTTCGGCTTCAACCATTCCATAGCCTCCAACGTCCGGAGCTACGGCCGGCTGGGCGGATTGTCAATCGGGGCGGGCTCAGCGGACGCCGAAGAGCTTCTTCACCGACGGACGCCCGAGGACGATGATCGTGAAGATGCCGAGGATCGTGCCGAAGGGGAACATCAGGCACTCACCCCAGCCCGTGAGGTAGCAAAACGTCCACCAGCGGCGCTTGCGTATCTGCACTCCGACGACCGCGAGATGGATTGCGCTGATGAGGGCCAAGGCGAGGCCGGCGACGATGGCGGTCATCAGCAAGCTCTCGACGTCCTGCATCATCGCGTCGGCGCCGCCTCCGAAGGGGTCGGCTGCTTGCTGACCGGTAATGTCGCCCATCGCCACCGAGAAGTCGCTGCCGAGCTCGTCGACCAGCTTCGCACCGGCGACGCCCCACATCAGAGCTGGAATCCCGCTGAAAAGCGCGACGCCTGCGAGAATGAAATGACCGATCGACAATGCGCTCAGGTGCTCTCGATCTTCGGCGTTCGGCTCTTCTTCCACGCGGCCCCCGGGGAGATCGTGCTATGCCGCCTCGCGATGGGCAAGGTCGCATTCGTTTTTCCAGGCCAGGGCAGTCAGAAGGTCGGCATGGGGCGCGAGGCGTACGAGGTCTCCGACGCAGCCCGCGCCGTGTTCGACGAAGCGGATAACGCTCTCGGCGAATCGCTGTCGACGCTTTGTTTTGACGGCCCCGAAGAGGATCTCAAGCTCACTGCAAACACACAGCCCGCCGTATTGGCAACGTCGATCGCGCTTTTGCGCGCGCTCGGCGAGCCGTGTGACGTCGTCGCTGGGCACAGCCTCGGAGAGTATTCGGCGCACGTCGCCGCGGGTACGCTCTCGCTTTCCGATGCGGTGCAGCTGGTTCGCAAGCGCGGGCAATATATGCAGGAGGCTGTGCCCTACGGCCAAGGCGCGATGGCCGCGGTGCTCAAAGCGGACCGGACCCTGGTCGAGCGCATCTGTGCAGAGGTGCCCGGGCTCGTCGAGGCGGTCAACTACAACTCGCCACAACAGATCGTGATCGCGGGCGAGACCGACGCGGTCAGCAATGCGGGTGCGAAGCTGAAGCAGGCGGGCGCGCGCGCGAGCACACTGCCGGTGAGCGCGCCGTTTCATTCGTCTCTCATGGAGCCTGCCGAAGCGCGTCTTCGCGAGGACATCGAGCGGATCGCGTTTTCGGATCCGAGCGTACCGGTGTACGTCAATGTAGACGCCGAGCCGGTGACCGATGCCGCCGTGGCGAAGGACGCCTTGGTCCGACAGGTGAGCCGTCCCGTTCGATGGGAGCAAAGCGTCCGCCGTATGATTGACGACGGCGTGTCGCTTTTCGTCGAAGTCGGGCCCGGGCGTGTCCTGAGCGGGCTGCTGGTGCGAATCGACAAGCAGGCAGGGCGGGTCAGCGTGCAGGGACCGTCGGACTTCAATGCGGCCAAAGAGGCCATTGCGGACGCACGGGCAAGCTGATTTCATTGTAATTTCAATGGTCTGACGGAGTCCGACCCCCTCCGTTTGACCTGTTTTTCAATTCTTGTAGAAAGCGGCCGCCCGACAGTAGTTAACCGGGATCGGGCGCAAATAGAGGTTCAGCGCATATGCAAAATCTGGTCTACGCAGTCCCCGCAGCGGGCGTGCTTGCCCTTCTCTTCGCCTGGATGAAGGCGAGTTGGGTTTCCAAACAAGATCCGGGCGACGCGAACATGGTCGAAATCGCCGCTCAGATTCAGGAAGGCGCGCTCGC
Organism: Polyangiales bacterium; assembly: GCA_049669945.1. Lineage (GTDB taxonomy): Bacteria > Myxococcota_A > Polyangia > Polyangiales > Houyiibacteriaceae > SG8-38. The sequence continues at coordinate 4,463 of JBATLA010000339.1, forward strand.
CTTCCTTCGAGCTGAGTACCGCGTCCTTTCGATGTTCGTGGTCGTCGTCGCCGCGATTCTCGGAGTCGCCTACTACGGCGACCCAGCCCGCGGTTGGCAGATTGCAGGTGCGTTCGTCGTCGGTGCTGTGTCTTCGGCAGCGGCTGGTTGGATTGGTATGAAGGTCGCGACCAACGCCAACGTGCGGACCACGGCGGCGGCGCGAATCGGCCTCGCTCCCGCGCTTAACGTGGCCTTCTCGGGCGGCGCCGTCATGGGCATGACGGTCGTCGGCCTCGCGACCATCGGCCTCAGCGTTCTCTACCTCGTGTTCATCAACGTGCTCGGCTGGGACCTCACCCGCACGGTCAACGTCATCACCGGCTTCTCGATGGGCGCCTCCTCGATCGCGCTGTTCGCGCGTGTCGGCGGTGGCATCTACACGAAGGCAGCCGACGTCGGCGCTGATCTCGTGGGCAAGGTCGAGTCCGGTCTCCCCGAAGATGACCCCCGGAACCCGGCCGTCATTGCCGACAACGTCGGTGACAACGTCGGCGACGTTGCAGGCATGGGCGCCGACCTCTTCGAGTCCTTCGTGGGCGCGATCATCGGCGCGATGGTCTTGGCGCTCGGCTTCGACGTCGTGTCGAACGGCTCCGCCGTCGGCCCCGTCATCATCCCGCTCGTCATTGCGGGTGCAGGCATCGTTTGTTCGATTGTAGGCACTTTCTTCGTGCGCACCAAGGAGGGTGGCAACCCTCAGCACGCGTTGGATATGGGCGCCTTCGGCGCTGCCGGCGTGATGGCTGTCGCGACTTTCGGCATCGCCAAGTACATGTGGCCCGAAGCCGGTGCGACCAACGCCAGCGGTCAGGTCGTGACCTGGGTCAACGTGGGAATGGCGACCGTTGCCGGTCTGCTCGCCGGCGTCTTGGTCGGCCTCATCACCTCGTACTACACGTCAATGCACAAGCCGCCGGTCGATAGCATCGCCGAGCAGAGCAAGACCGGCACCGCGACGAACATCATCGCGGGCCTTGGCGTGGGCATGCAGTCCACGGCCCTTCCGATTCTCGTCATCGCGGCCGGCGTGGTCGTTGCTGCCGAGGTGGCTGGCCTCTACGGCGTTGCCATTGCCGCACTCGGCATGCTCTCCACCACGGGCATTCAGCTCGCGGTCGACGCCTACGGCCCCATTGCCGACAATGCGGGCGGCATCGCCGAAATGAGCCACCAGGACCCTCAGGTCCGTGAGCGGACCGACAAGCTGGACGCGGTAGGCAACACGACCGCGGCCATCGGTAAGGGCTTCGCCATCGGTTCGGCGGCCATGACAGCTCTGGCCCTGTTCGCTGCCTTCGCGCAGACGGCAGGGATCACCGGCATCAACATCAGCAAGCCGCTCGTCATGGCCGGCCTCTTCCTCGGCGGCATGCTCCCCTTCCTGTTCTCCTCGATGGCGATGAAGGCGGTGGGAATCGCGGCCATGGACATGATCGAAGAGGTCCGTCGCCAGTTCCGCGAGATTCCGGGCCTCCTCGAGGGCAAGGCAAAGCCGGACACCGCTCGTTGCGTGAAGATCTCCACCGAGGCTTCGCTCAAGCGAATGGTTGCGCCCGGCGCGCTCGCCATTCTCAGCCCCGTCATCGTGGGCTTCGCGATGGGCGCCGAGGCGCTTGGCGGCATGCTCGCCGGGGTGACCGTGACGGGCGTTCTCATGGCGCTCTTCATGTCCAACGCCGGCGGCGCTTGGGACAACGCCAAGAAGTCCTTCGAGGGCGGCGGCTACAAGATGACGGACGGCTCGGTCCACCCGAAGGGCAGCGAGGCCCACAACGCCTCCGTCGTCGGTGACACGGTTGGTGACCCCTTCAAGGACACCGCGGGTCCCTCGCTCAACATCCTCGTGAAGCTGATGAGCGTCGTGGCGCTGGTTCTCGCGCCGCTTATCGCCGTCTAAGCCCCGCGAGTCTCACAAGGAGAAATCCCCGCAGGCCTTTGGCCTCGCGGGGTTTTTCTTTGGAGCTAAGGTAGTGGCCATGGTCGACCCCACAACGACAGCAGCATGGAGAGCGCTCCGATCGCACTACGAGCAAGTTGCGGACCTCCAGATGCGTGATCTCTTCGGCGAGGACCCAGCACGTGCGGAACGCTTCTCCCTCTCGCTTGGCGATCTGCTCTTCGACTACTCCAAGAACCGCGTCACCGACGAAACCCTCTCGCTGCTGGTCCGGTTAGCCCAGGAGTCGGGCGTTGCCGATTGGGTCGAGCGCATGTTCTCGGGCGACGCCATCAACGAGACCGAGGGAAGGGCGGTCTTGCACACCGCGCTTCGCAATCGCGGAGACCGAGAGGTGTTGGTCGACGGCACAGATGTGATGCCTGACGTGCGGCGCGTGCTCGAGAAGATGCGAGCTTTCACCAACTCCGTGCGTGAGGGGCAGTGGCTCGGACACAGCGGGCGCGCGATCACCGACGTGGTCAACATCGGCATTGGCGGCTCGGACCTCGGTCCGGTCATGGTCACCGAAGCGCTCCGACCGTACTGGAAGGACGGGCTGCGAGCGCACTTCGTCTCAAACGTCGACGGAACGCATTTGAGCGAGGTCCTGCGCCGCGTGGAGCCCGAGACGACCTTGTTCATCGTGGCATCGAAGACCTTCACCACGCAGGAAACATTGGCGAACGCTCGGTCGGCGCGCGCCTGGCTCGTCGAGCGCTTGGGCGCTGAGAGCGCCGTCGCGAAGCATTTCGTCGCGCTTTCGACCAACCGTGATGCGGTCGTCGAGTTCGGGATCGACCCGGACAGCATGTTTGAGTTTTGGGACTGGGTCGGCGGACGCTATTCGCTGTGGTCAGCAATCGGTCTGTCGATCGCCACCGTCATCGGGATGGATCACTTCGAGGCGCTTCTCGAGGGAGCGTACGAAGCCGACGAGCACTTCCGCACGGCTCCAATGCCCAAGAACATCCCCGTGCTAATGGCGATGCTCGGCGTCTGGTACCACAACTTCTTCGGCGCTCCCTCGCACGCCGTCCTGCCGTACGACCAGTACCTCCACCGCTTTCCGGCGTATCTGCAGCAAGCCGACATGGAGAGCAACGGCAAGAGCGCATCCCGCGACGGCGCGCTCATCGAGGACTACACCACCGGGCCGATCGTGTGGGGCGAGCCGGGGACCAACGGACAGCACGCCTTCTACCAGTTGCTCCACCAGGGCACGCACCTCGTCCCCTGCGACTTCATCTTGGCCGCAAAGAGCCACAACCCGATAGGCGAGCATCACGACATCTTGGTCGCCAACTGCATCGCGCAGGCCGAGGCGATGATGCGGGGCAAGACCGCTGAAGAAGCGCGGGCGGAGCTCGAGGCGGCCGAGTTGTCCACCGACGAAGTCGAGGCCCTGGTGCCGCACAAGACCTTCGCTGGCAATCGGCCGAGCAACAGCTTCATCATGGAGGAGCTGACGCCGCGCGCTTTGGGTCGTCTGATCGCGCTTTACGAGCACAAGATCTTCGTGCAGGGCGTCGTCTGGAACATCTACAGCTTCGACCAATGGGGCGTCGAGCTCGGGAAGCAGCTCGCCAAAGTCATCCTCCCCGAGCTCGGCGGGGCGGACGGCGACCACGACAGTTCCACGGAGCAACTCATCCGGTACTATCGGGACCACAAGAGGTAGGCATGCCCACGCTCGCAATCGATATCGGAGGCGGGAGCATCAAGCTCCTAGCGCTGAGCCCTGAAGGCGTGCCCGTGACAGAGACGCTCGCGCAGCCGACCCCGCAGCCTGCAACGCCTGATGCGGTCTTTAAGTTGATCCAAGACATGGCGGACACACTCCCGCCGCATCGCCAGGTGTCGGTCGGGTTCCCTGGTGTGGTGAAGGATGGGGTGGCGTTCAACGCGCCGAACCTAGGGAACGAGCTATGGGACCGGGTTCCATTGGCCGAGCGGCTCGCGCAGGCGCTTCACCGACCGGTGCGCGCGGTGAACGACGTGGATCTCCAGGGGCTAGGCGTGGTTTGCGGGACCGGCGTCGAGATGGTGCTGACGCTCGGCACGGGCATGGGGGCTGCGCTGTTTACGGACGGAGCGTTGGTTCCGAACCTCGAGCTCGGCCATCATCCGTTTCGCAACGGGCAGACGTACGAAGACCTCGTTCGAGACAGCGAGCTCAAGCGCATCGGCCCGGTCGCCTGGACGGCGCGTGTGATGGACGCCCTCGAGCAGATCAAGCCGATCTTCAACTACGACCTCCTCCACCTCGGCGGCGGCAACGCCCAGAACGTCCAAACCGAGCTACCGGACGACGTGCGCGTCTTCTCGCTTGCAGATGCGATGCGCGGCGCGCTTCGCATCTGGAACGACTGAAACCCGTTTAGCGCTGGCCGACGAACGGGTTCAGCTTCCGCTCCTCGCCGATCGTCGTGTTCGGGCCGTGACCGCAGATCACGAGCGTTTCGTCGGGGAGGGCGAAGAGCTTCTTTTGAATCGACTCCACGAGCTGTGAAGCGTTGCCGCCCCAGAGATCGGTGCGGCCCACGCTGCGCGCAAACAGCGTGTCTCCGGCAAGCACGACCGGTCGGTTGCCTTCGACGGTGAGGCAGATACTGCCGGGCGAGTGTCCGGGGGTGTGCACGACGTCTGCTTCCAGGCCGCCAGCGAGCACGGTGTCACCATCGGACACAAAGCGATCGATCTCCGCCATCTCCGGTGCCCGCATCGGCACGCCGAAGCTGTCGATCTGCATTTGCACGCCCTCATAGAGGAACAGATCCGCCTCGTGGATCATCGTCGGCGCGTTCGTCGCCTCTTGAACGTCTTTGGTGGCGCCGATGTGATCGAAGTGGGTGTGGGTGTGGACGATGCCCTCGCACGTGAGCCCAAGCTCCTGCAGTCGCGCGACGATGCGCGGCCCTTCACCCCCCGGGTCCACGACAATCGCGGTGCCCCGCTCTTCGTCCCCGAGGATCACGCAATTGCAGCCGAGCGGCGCGACGGGAAACGACTCGATGATCATGCGGAGGCATAGCACCGTTTCGGTGGCACTGGCACTGACCCAAGACATGCGGCACGCGAGCGGAACGGC
>JBATLA010000340.1:0-3279 GCA_049669945.1 Polyangiales bacterium
GCAGCAGCCCCACAACCGGAGAGCCCAACCACGAAAAGAACCAGGAAGCGCTTGAACATCGTTAGCGGCTACCGCCAAAGTTGCCGTCTGTCGACAAGAAGCCGATCCCCACTCCGAGGCAGAGCGACGATGGCGAATACAGCAGCGTGTCCATCCCCTGCTAGTGCTGCGACACGCACTTGAAGCAGGGCGCGGTTTGGCCCTCAGGGCAGGGCGTGTCATTGCACACTCCGAGAGGCCCATCGGGCATCTGGCACTGGGCGTACCGCGTGACGCAAGGCGCCGCAGGGGCCGGGGCTTTGTTCGTCCCTGCCGGGCAGCCCGTCGCGAGAAGGCCAATGACGACGACGCCGCAAGAGAGCCATGGGTGTCGGATGGAGGGCAAACGCATGATTCGGCGCACTCTACTACGATGTACGAGCTTGCAGAACCCATATGGATCCGACCGAGGTTGGCGGGATTTCTCTTGCAGCAGTGAACAAAGACGCCCCGAGCGGTGCTACGACCGCTCGGGGCGTTGGTCGACCTCTGGTGAGTCAGCCTACGGCGCGCAAGCTGCCGTACCGCCGGCGGTCATCGGGTCGCAGAGGTAGCCGGCGTCGGTGGATGAACCGAAGTTGGCGTCCCAGTTGCTCAGGTGGCAGTCGCTACAGCCAAGTGCGGCTGTGGACAGCGCCACCTCGTGGTTGATCTGCAGGTACATCTCGGTGTTGACCCACTCCCAGGTCACCTCGTCGCCGGTCGGCGAGGTCTTCTTGTAGGACGTCGGTGCCGTGATCTGGTCGGCGTCTAGGGCGCCCGCGGTGAGGGCCGCATCCCAGACCTGTTCGATGTCCGCATCTGTTGGCGACGGATTCGAGGCGAACAGTGCTGGAATCGCTTTCCAGAAGGCATCCGAGGAAGGGTCTCCGCTGAACAGCCACGGCACGATTAGAAACTCGCCGTTGGCCGCGTTGAGGTCAGCCTGCTGAGAGCCGGTCATGACCTTGAACGGATACAGCTTGGCTCCGTTGACCCCTCGGGCGCCAATCGGCTTGGCGATCGAGACGGGATCGTCGGCGCTGCCGTCGCCGCTAATGAAGCCGCCGGAGGTTACGGTCAGTCGCTCGACACCACCATCGTACCAGGCGTACACCGGTCGCACGTTGGCGTCCCAGTCGAACGTTCCCTTCATCCAGTCGTAGCTCGGCTTCTGGACCGTGCTGCCATCCACGAGGGTGACGGTTTCCATTGGGATTGGGTCGGTGTCGAACTGGCCGGCAGTTTCCCACTTCCAGTCCATCTTCGTCGCCTGCGTGCGGCTGAACGCCGGCACGTGGCAGGTCTGACAGGCGAGGTTGGCAATGTGGGACTCCAGTGCCGAGTCGTCATGCACGGTGCCGCTGTGGCAGTCGCTGCACGCGACGGCGCCCTCGGAGACCGGGTTGTGCACGCCCTTACCCCCGATTTGGTGGCCGCTCGTGGTGTGGCAGTCGGCGCAAACCATGCCGCGTCCCATGTGGACGTCGACGGCTTCCGTTGGGTTGGCTAGCGCCGAGCCGATGTCGCCCTTCTTGACGTTGTCCCCGCCGCCGGCCGTGAAGTGGCAGGCGCCGCAGTTGGAGCGAGTTGACGTACCAACACTCTTGGCGGCCAGCACTAGGTCGACGTCAGGAGCAACCACGCCGCCAGGTGCTTTCACCTTCGCATACCCGGATGCGGGGTCGGCATGGCAGACTAGGCAGTCGATGTTGGCCTTGTTGGTCCAGTCGTAGGTGTCTATGTTGACCAAGTTGTAGCCCGCGTGGCATTGCGCGCAGCGCGCCTCGTTGCTCTTGACGGCGATGCAGAAGTTGTTGATGAGCTGGTTCTTGCCGGTCAGCCCGAGGGGGATCGTAGAACCGGCGCCATCGGGGATAACCGCGCCTGGGGCGTTGGCCAGGTCCCAGCGCCAGTGAGCGGAATTCAGCATGTCGTCGCCTGCGCCTTCGTGGCAGTCCATACAAAGGGCGGTGGCGGCCGGACCGTCGTCCAAGCTGGTCGCGCCGATCTTCTCGCGGTGATCCTTGCCGGGCTCGGTCCCGCCGAGAGTGCGGTCAATCATGCATAGCGGCTCATCGCCGTCCTCGTTGCAGTACTCGGTTCCGTCGCAGCTCGAGACGCACACTGGGTTGACCAGCGTGGTGTCGCAGGTCGAGCATCCATCGCACTCGGGATCGCAGGCCGGCGTGACCGAGTCGGCCTCGCAGGCGTTGGTTTCCTCGTTGCAGGTAGTGCCCTCGGCGCAGAAGTCGACGCAGGCGGCGGGATCGAGGCCTGTGTCGCAGTACTGGCACGGGTCGCACGCATCACACTCAGCGACTTCGGGCATCAGGCATGTGCCGTCCTGGCAGAGCAGGCCCTCGCCGCAGGCAGAGACGCACTGCGGTGAGTCGCCGCTGATATCGCAAACCAGACAGGCATTCGCATTGCAAATGGGGTCGCAGGCCGCGCCTGGCTCATCCTCGTCGCTGCTGCCGCAAGCGGACAGCGAGAGGGACAGCAGTGCGGCGACCAACCATGGAGTTCGTCTTGCCTTGAACATCGCTCATCCTCTTCCTCAGTAGGATGCCCGATCCGGACCCGCTCTCGGTAGTCGGGGCGGCCGAGCACCGCCTTCGTTACGCTTTAACTCGAGTCGGTAGGGTCAAGCGATTCGCGTGGCCAGAGATCGTCGCCAAGAAATGGATCGCGACGACGAAATCGAAAATCGAAATCAGTAGTCGGCGCGACGTGCACGACGTCGATGCCGTCTCCGACGAAAACGATCCGACCGAGGTTGGCGCCAGGCGACGAAGTGAAACGCGGTTGCCGAGGGGAAGCTTCGAGCTAGCCGGAGGTCGTGATCGGAGTGCCACGACTTCGCCGAGTCGGCTGACGGTGCGTTCTCAGGAGAGGCGGGCTCTTTCGAGCTCGAGCATCGGCGATGCAGACGTACCTCGACGCTCAGCGCCTACCCTTCCTGCGCTGTCGGTTCGCCCCGCCGCATAGCTGCCGTCGAGCTAGGGTGCCGGTCCACACCGTGCCCCATGACACACCCGCATCCACCAGGTGCCGATCGGAAAGCACACGGTGCGCTTGCCCGCTGTCCACGCGGCAAGTGCCTTGTCGTACTGCGCGTTGAAAGCTCTGAGGCGTCCGACGGCTTGTGCCGCCGCCCCGCGCTACGGTCAGGCCGAGGCAGTACCAAGACCCGCGCTCGAGCTCTCGCGCTTCGTCCGGGTTTTGCCGCATCCAGGGCAACGTGGGTCGGGTCTTGTT
>JBATLA010000341.1:0-6001 GCA_049669945.1 Polyangiales bacterium
CCTTTGTCGTTCGCGAGATCGCGGCGAGCGCGGCCGAAGACGGGCGGCCGATGGATGTGCCTGTCCTTGGAGCCGCTGCCTACACGGGCTTAGCCGTATGGCATGGCGGTCTAAGCGGGTCGGCCCCGCTCAAGGCAGCGGAGTCTGCGCAGTTCACCCAGGGCGCGGGTGAGGCGATTGCCGTCGGCGAGACGCTGTTTTCCTCGCTCAACTTGGTCGTGAGCGGCGGTCTGCTCATTCTGTTGCCATTGATGTGTATCGCGCTCGCGCCGAAGGAGGCATCGGTACCGGTACCGGCGCCTGCCGCCGCGATGACCGCCGGTCGCAGTAGACCGAAGCGCTCTATCCCCGTTGTCCTCATTGGCGGGACGGCCGTCGTCCTCGTCGTGGCGAGCTGGCTGCGAAGCGACCTCGCATTCAACCTCAACTCGGTGAACCTCTTCTTCCTCGCGCTCGCGCTCGCCGCGCACGGCTCCATTCGCGGCTTTCTCGACTCCGTGTCCGACGGGGCTCGCGGCGCTGGCTCCATTATCGTCCAGTTCCCCCTCTACTTCGGGATCCTCGGTGTGATGCAAGCAAGCGGAATGATCGAGCGGCTTTCGAGCGCCATGGCATCCGTGGCGTCGACGACGACCTTTCCGCTTCTGACGTTCTTGAGCGCGGGCCTCGTGAATTTCTTCGTGCCGTCCGGCGGCGGGCAGTGGGCGCTGCAGAGCGACGTGCTTCTCACCACCGCGGACGCGCTTGGGCTCGATCCTGGGCGGACAGTGATGGCGTTCTCCTTCGGCGACGAGTGGACGAATCTCCTGCAGCCCTTCTGGGCGCTGCCGTTGCTCGCGATCACCGGCCTCAAGGCGAAAGAGATCGCCGGCTACACCGCCGTCCTCGCCATCGGCATGGGGCTGTACGTCGGTCTGGTTTTGCTGGTCTTCGGCTAGAGACCGGGCGCGACGCTGTACGCGGCTTCGGTGTTCTCGGCGATCTCTTCGAGTGTGGCGCCTTCGGCGAGCTCGACCAGCGTCATGCCGCCGTCGCCCTTCTTGTCGAGTTCGAACACACCGAGATCCGTGATGATCAGGTCCACCACTTGCGTGCCCGTGAGGGGAAGCGTGCACTCCTTCAAGAGCTTGGGCTTGCCCTTGGCGGTGTGCTCCATGACGACGACCACCCGCGGCACGCCGGCCACGAGGTCCATCGCGCCGCCCATGCCTTTGACCATCTTGCCGGGGATCATCCAGTTCGCGAGATCGCCGTTCTCCGCGACCTGCATTGCGCCGAGAATCGAGAGATTGATGTGTCCGCCTCGAATCATCGCGAACGAGTCCGCGCTCGAGAAGAAGCTCGTCGTGGGAAGCTCGGTGACCGTTTGCTTGCCGGCGTTGATCAAGTCGGCGTCTTCGTCGCCCTCGTAGGGGAAGGGGCCCATGCCGAGCATGCCATTCTCACTTTGCAGTATGACGTGCATGCCTTCCGGGATGTAGTTCGAGACGAGCGTCGGGATGCCGATGCCGAGATTCACGTAGAAGCCGTCGCGAAGCTCTTTCGCGGCGCGCTCTGCCATTTGGTCGCGGGTCCAAGCCATCGTCGTCTCCTCAGGGGCGCGGGCGGGTCGTCCGCTGCTCGATGTGCTTCGAGGCGTCGGGGAAGTGAATGATACGGTTCACGTAGATGCCCGGCGTCATGATCTGATCCGGGTCGAGCTCACCGGGCTCGACGAGCTCTTCGACCTCGGCCACCGTGACCTTGGCCGCCGTCGCCATCATCGGGTTGAAGTTTCGCGCCGTCTTTCTGTAGACGAGGTTGCCTTCGGTGTCGCCTTTCCATGCGTGGACGATCGCGACGTCGGCAAACAGCCCGCGCTCCATGACGAATTGCTCGCCATTGAACTCACGCACCTCTTTGCCTTCGGCCACGCTCGTTCCCACCCCAGTCTTCGTGTAGAAGGCCGCGATGCCAGCTCCGCCTGCGCGAACCCGTTCGGCCAGTGTGCCTTGCGGGTTGAACTCGACGGTCAAGTCGCCATCGAGGAACTGCTTCGCGAAGAGCTTGTTCTCGCCGACGTACGAGGACACCATCTTGGTGATCTGCCGGGTTTCCAACATTACGCCGAGGCCGATGCCATCGACGCCTGCGTTGTTGGACACCACGGTCAGGTCCTTCACGCCCGACTTGGCGACCGCCTCAATCAATGCCTCCGGGATTCCGCACAGGCCGAAACCACCTGACATCAACATCATGCCGTCGCTCAGCAGGCCGTCGAGAGCCGCTGTCGCATCCGGGTACACCTTGTTGGCCATGTTTCGTCTTTACCTTCCGCTGGCTTTCGTGACAATCAGTTGAAGCCGAGCATGGCGCGGGCCTCGGCGGGCGAGGCGACTTCGCGACCGGCGTTCCGCGCACATTGCGCGAGCGCCTCGATCAGCTGGCCATTGCCCGTCGTCTTGTCGCCGTTTGGCAGGTAGAAGGTGTCCTCGACGCCCGTTCGCAGCATGCCCCCGAGGTCCGCCGCCTTCTGGTGAGTTTCCCAGATCTCTTCGCGGCCGATGAGCGTGGCTTGCCAGTGCGCGTCGCCGCTCTTGTACTTCATCAGCAGTTCGAGGAGATCGGGGTCGCAGGGCATCCCCGAGGCGACGCCCATCACGAAGTTGTAGTGCATCTCCTTGGCCATGCCCGCTTTGAGGTAGAGGCCCACCGAGCGAACGATGCCGACGTCGAAGCACTCCATCTCCGGAATCGTCTCCGTTTCCTCCATGACATCGATCATCTTCTGAATCTTCTCGACGCTATTGAGGAACACCATTGGCGGCCACGCCCAGGTGCCGTCTCTCTTCAGCTTCAGGTAGTTGAGGCTGCCGGCGTTGCACGCAGCGATCTCAGGCTTGATGCGGCGAAGGCATGCGCTCGGCCCGGACACGTCGTCGTCGATGACGCCTGTGGTCTGATTGACGATGATGCCGGGGCACGTTTCACGAATCGCGTCGCTGGCGGCGGCGGCCACGTCCGGGTCCCAAGATGGAAAGTGCCCCATCCCGGGTTCCTGCCGACGGAAGTGGATGTGCACGATCGAGGCGCCCGCGTTGTAAGCATCGCGCGCCGAAGCTGCCATCTCCTCCGGCGTGACCGGGACGGGGTGCTGCTTCGGGTTGGTGAGCACGCCATTGAGCGCGCAGGTGAGGATCGCCTTGTCCATCGCCATTCTCCTATTTGTCCAGCTGAGCGCGTTTCGTACGCTAGGTTTACGTATACGTCAAGTGATGACTGCTTGCGTAAATAAGCTGTTGTTACGGCAGGAATGCTGGGCTATCGTCGACCCGATGGTAGCGGCCCCGCGAAAAGACGCAGCCAAGGCTCGCCTGGAAGCGCACGGCGAAACCGAAGCGCCTGATTTCTTTTCGATTTCGGACCTCGCGGACGAATTCGGTATCACGCATCGAGCGATTCGCTTCTACGAGACCAAGGGGCTCCTCGCACCCAAGCGCCTGAACGGCGCGCGCATCTATTCGCGCCGGGATCGCGCTCGGCTGCACATCATCGTTCGCGCCAAGTCGCTGGGCTACACGCTCGAAGAAACCAAGGGCTACCTGGACCTCTACGGCCGGCACGGCGAGGGCCGCATCAAGCAGCTCGAGCTGTCGGTTTCGCGCAGCGCCGAAATCATCGAGGAGCTCGAGGCCAAGAAGCGCCAAATCGAAGAGACGATCGAGGAGCTTCGGCTGATCAACAAGGTTTGCCGACAGAAGATCGCGAAGAAGAACGCTCGCTAACGCTCAGAACCAATCGGGTTCCGCTTTGATGTACGAGTCCTCGTGCTCCCGACAGAGGCTGGCCAGAAGCTCGACTCGGGGAACCTCGGTTCGGATCCAATACTGAGCGGCCGCGTCGATGGCGTGCTTTCGCTCGTCAGAGAGTGGCGCAGACTTCGCGACCGCAGCCATGTTGAGCCACTGCCAACCGATGACGAGCGTAGCGAACATGTCGAGGTAGTCCCAGCTGTGTCCAAGCATGGCGTCGGCGTCCCCCGACATGCCACGCTGGCCCAGCTCGATCGTGATCGCGCCGACGGTACCCACCGCGTTTTCGAGTGCGGTGCAGAGCGTGTCGTCGCACCCCGCTTTGCGGGCGCGCGCGATCGTCGAGCCGATCTCCTCGGCAAGTGCCCGGAGCGGCGCGCCGCCCTTGCTCATCACCTTTCGGCCGAGCAGGTCCATGCTTTGAATGCCATTGGTGCCTTCGTGCAAGGTGTTGAGCTTCTGGTCGCGTAGATACGCCTCGGGTAGGTACTCGCTCGTGTAGCCGTAGCCACCGAGGATCTGAACGGCCAGAACGTTGGACTCGAATCCCTTTTCCGCGGGGAATGTCTTGGCGATCGGGGTGAGCAGGTTGAGCAGAAGGTCCGCCCGCTCACGTGCCTCGTCGGTCGCTCCATGTGCCGCAATGTCGCTGTAGCGAGACACGGTTCCGAGCAAGGCCAGGCTGCCCTCGATGATTGCTTTTTGCCGAAGCAGCATCCGCCGAACGTCGGCGTGCTCGATGATCGAGACCATCTCGCCCCCACGCGAGCCGAGCTTGCGCCCCTGCTTGCGGTCACGCGCATAGGCCAATGACTCGTGGTAGGCGACCGACGCGGTCGCGGTCCCATTCACCCCAACCATGATCCGTGCCTCGTTCATCATCTGGAACATGTACCGGAGGCCCTGGTTCGGCTCGCCAACGAGCCACCCACGGCAGTCACCCTCATCGCCGAACTCGAGCGCGAGGCTCGGAAGGCCCTTCCAGCCGATCTTGTGGATGAGCCCCGCGACGGTGACGTCGTTTGGAACGAGCTCGCCCCCCTCTTCGCGAAGGCGAGGGATGGCGAACAGTGAAATGCCTTTGGTTCCGGCAGGCGCGCCCGCGATGCGGCCGAGAGCAAGGTTCACTACGTTGTCCGTGACTTGGTGGTCCGCGCCCGAGATGAAGATCTTGCTGCCCTTGATGAGGTAGTGACCGTCCTCGGTTGGCGTTGCCGTCGTGGTGATGTCGCCCAGGCTGCTCCCGGCGTGCGGCTCGGTGAGCGCCATCGTTCCGGTCCACTCGCCGTCGTACATCTTGGTCATGAAGCGCTCTTTGACCTCGTCGGACCCGAACGCTTCGATCAAATGTCCGGCGCCATGCGTCAGTCCAACGAAGCCGTAGGCGCCAAGGTTCGCGGCCATGAGGTAGGCGCTTGCCATCGTATACACGAGCATTGGGATTTGTTGACCGCCCACCGACTCGGGTCGCGTCGCCGTGAGCACGCCAAGGTCGATCATCGCCTCGTACAGAGCTGGCAGGGAAGGATGCGTGTGAATCCTGCCGTCGCGGAACACCGGCGGCTCCTCGTCCATGGGCTTGTACGTCGGCAACAGATCCTGGCGTGCGAAACGCCGTACGCTGTCGATGAACATGTCGAACGTTTCTTTGCTGTGCTGCTCATAAGCTTCCAGCTCGCAAAGCGATTCGGCATCGAGAACGGAGTACAGTAAGAAATCGACGAGGCTGTCGTCGATCAGCGGATTGCTTTGTGTGGCCATCGTTTGGGGCGTCCCGTGCGGCGCAACGTAGCACCAGAGTTGCGCACTTCCCGCGTGAAAAGTGCAGGGCCATGCGGTATGACGGCTCTCTATGGATTTCCAGCATTCCGAGCGCGCCCAAAAGGTGATGGCGCAGGTTCAGCGATTCGTCGACGAGCGCGTTCTGCCCAACGAGCAGACCTACCTCGACCAACTGGTCGGGACGGAGGATTGGCGGCAGTGGAAGATCCCGCCGATCATGGAAGAGCTCAAGGCGGAGGCGAAGGAGCTCGGGCTTTGGAATCTCTTCTTGCCGGACGAGAAGCATGGCGCGGGTCTCGACAACCGAGATTACGCACCCATCGCGGAGATCACCGGACGGAGCTTTATCGCGCCCGAGGTCTTCAACTGCAATGCGCCCGATACCGGCAACGCAGAAGTCCTGGTCAAGTACGGGTCCGAGGAGCAGA
>JBATLA010000342.1:0-9594 GCA_049669945.1 Polyangiales bacterium
TCGTCAGCGCGCCCGGGAACGAAAATGGCTTGTTGTCCCCGTACGAATACATGCCCTTGGTAGCGAGTGAGTCGGCTGGGAATGAGCCTGCCTCGAAGACTGTCTGCGACACGAGTGGCGGCTGATCGCTCAGCGTTCCGATCGCGTCGAAGGTCATCAGGCCGAATTTGATTCGCTCGAGGTAGGTGTCGAGGATGCCATTGCCGCCTTGCGTGCCGGCGTAAGTCCCGATTTCCTGGGGAAGCTGGATGTGTGGAAGGAAGTACCCCTCGTCGTACTCGCCCGTGTAGATGCCGCCGATACGCGTGTCCGCGTTGCACTCGTAGGGAGAGAACTCCCCGGTCAACGCCTGCGCGACGAGCGCCCAGCGGTTCTCTTCGTAGGTGCCGGCGCCGCACATCGGTAGACACTCGAGACAGGCCGGCGTCGTGCAGATGCAATTCGGCTTCCGTTCCATCGAGCCCGAAGTGTCGACGAGCAGCATCACATGCGGGCGGATGTTTCGGATATCGGGCGCCTGGGCGGAGACTGTGTTGCCCCCTGCAAGTAAGGCGACAAGCAAGGAAGCGACTAAAATGGGAAGCGGAAGTCTCATTGTGTCCCCGTGACGAAAGGCCCGCTGACGATGTACGCGCGCATGTCGGCGGCGGTCTCGTGGCGCTCGCGGTTGTGGTCTGCAGCGCCTTCTGTGCCGTCTGTTCCGATGCCGAGGCGCGCGCGACCGCGAGCCGTCAGGGTCGTGCGCATGTACTTGAATTTGGTGCCTCCTTGCGCCGCGGCCCCAGGCGCCAGTCTGCTCACGATGTGTTCGTCGTAGAGGTCGGTGACCACGATCGGCTCGTGCGCGGATGATGCGCCGAACGAGGAGTCGGCGTCATACGGCTTGTTCTCGAGCAAGCCGGGCTCGATCGTGCCCGAGCCATCATCCCTCTCCTGCAACGCCGTGAAATGCTCTTCGTACAGTCTGTAGACGCGCCGATTATTCGCGAGGGGGGGTTCTGGATAGCAGCCGGAGCCCGAGACGCAGGCGAACTGTACGGTATCGGCGGGCCGAGTGACCATGATGTTGCGGACGGTCTCGGGCCCGAAGAGGTCGAACCATTCGAGAGCTCCAATGACACCGGCGCGCGCGGTGTATCGAGTCTGCAGCTGTTGCCGCGCAAAGCCCGCGCCGCGCACCTCGTGCGAAACCGTCGTCGCCGCATACACGGCGCTTGCGGTGCCGACCATGATGATCATCAGCACGACGAAGAGGGCGGCGCCTTCGCGATCTTGGCGTGAGCGCTTCATAGGTTCCTCCTGGCAACATTCATCACGGGGATCTCGATCCGCAAGTTGCGCACGCGGGCAGCGCCCTTTTGATCTTCGTCGACCTGGAACCGGGTGTCGCCGCCCGCAATCTTCTCGAAGTCGGGGTCCTCGAGCGGATTGCGAATGCCGAGATCGATGATCACCGAACGCACCTTCTGGGGCTCCGTATTGATCTTGTTTACGGCTCCGCTGCCCGAAATCGGATCGAGCAGGTCCGGTACGTTGGTGGTGCCCGAGTCGTCGTCGAGCACGAAGCTGACACGAAAGTTGCTCACGAACTCGGCGATGACCTGCGTTGTCAGCGGTCGGACGTTGCCGGTGGTGGAGTCCAAGATTCGCCGCACCAGCACGATGTTCGGTGATTCTCGAAGGTCGGCGGCAGTGGTGTTCTTGAGGTTGAACGCCGGGTTCGTGGGGTCGAGGTCGATGTAGAACATCCCGTCGAAGTCGAAGAAGTCCGCGCCGACCTCGGTCTGGTCGAACGGGTTGACGAGCGCGTATTCCACCCATTGGAGCGGCGCCACCATGGAGCCCTCCGCCGCGCCGGGGAGGCACGCGGTCCCAACGGGCAATACAGGGGTGACTGTGATTCGAATCTCGTCCTGGGTGTTGCCGGTCTTGTCGAAGACCGACCGAAAGAAGTGACGTCCCTCGGGCGTCTCGATGTGGAGGATGGAGCCCGTTTGAAACGCGCGGGCGCCCTTCTGTGCGATCCCCTTCCAACTCGCCGACTCGCCGCCCCAAGCGCTGTCCCAGCCGAGGTTGCCATCGAGATAATTCGGGGCGCTTCCGCTCGTGAATGGTCCGGCGCTCTGACCCCAGGCAAAGGTGCGTCGGTACGCCTGGTTGCCGCTCTGAAGGACGACGACGTCGCCACCGATGCTGGCGGAGTGAACGAGAAGCTGGTCCGTCAGGTAGAGACTCGTCAGGACTCGCAGGCGATCAGCGGCGACCTCAGGGTTGTTGCTGTCCGGGTCGAGCACCCCGAGATCGGTGTCCGCGTAGTACTGAAACGCGCCCAGGTCCCCGGTGCCGCCCGAGAGTAGCGGAAGCTGCATTGGGCTGGAGTCGCAAGTCGGCTCCAGCCTACCGTTCGGGGTGCCGAAGAGACCGGCCCGGGAGATGTCGCGCCGGAGCTCCATGATTGCGACCCGTGAGGTCCCCTGGGAGGTCGCCAGGCGCTGTTCTTCGTAGAACTGCTTGGTCATCGCCGTGCCGAGCGCATACACCGACGTGATCGCGGTGAGGCCAACGACCATCGCCACCATCAGCTCGATCAAAGTGAAGCCGCTCTTCTTCACGTTCCGTCCCTCCTGAGCCAATGCACCACGGTGGATGCGAAGATCACATTCACGTTCGGCGCTGAGCTGCCGGCTACGTTGAGGTCCCAGCCATCCGCGGCCGCGGCGTCGCAGTCCGCACCGCGGAAGTCGTTGCCCTGGACCCATTTGGTGTGCGTGGCGCCACCGTGCACGAAGCCCTCGCGCAACCAGAACGTCCGGATGTCGACTCGAACAGAGCTCCCCTGCCGCAGCCAGCCCAGCCGCAAATTCACGCAGAATTTGGTGTTCGTCCCCCCGGGATCGTCCCTTCCGGCGTAGTCGAACCCGTAGGACTCGGTGCTGTTGGAGGGCGTCGGGGTGAACCAGGCGGTATCGGCCACGGATCCAGCGATCTCGGACAGGTAGTCCGTGCTCCCGAGCGCGGTGCTGTTGATGCCTTCCTCGGACCAAGCGAGGGCGTCACGGTCGATGCGCTCGAGCCATCGCTCGGTGATCGCGAGCGCGGTGTTCATTTCGTTGGCCGTCCGGTTCGCGGCGCTCACCGCGCCGTGCATGGCGAGGATTCCGAGTGAGCCGACGGTCATGATTCCGATCGCGATCATGACCTCGATGAGCGTGAAGCCCGATCGCGTTCCTTGGCGTCCCGCAATCATTGCAGCACCCTCGGAGTCCCGGTGCCCATGGGAATCAACACCTTACGCGCAACGCCCACAGGATCGCCGCTGATTTCGCGGTAGACGACGAAGCCAAAGCCCGCGCGCGAGGCCGGTGTGTGCCAGTTGGAGTAGAGCGCGGTGTCGATGAACACCTGGTTGTTCGAGCCGGCCTCGTAGCAAAACGAAGTGTTGTCCCAGCCGTCGACGCGGATCAGATTGTTCGCGTCGTTGGCGGTGTCGTAGGTATTTGCGTAGAGGAAGTCGACGCAGCGCCAGTTGCTACCGCAGTCGAGATCATCGAGCGCGAACGTTCCGTTCTCATAGGTGGTGAGCGAGCATGCGCCACCGGTGCCGCGCCGCGTTTCGAAGGCCCAGGCGTCGTTCGTGAGGCCGGCTCCGGAATCGTTCGCGTAGACGACCTGATGTGCGCGCCCGTAGGCGAGCGACATGTACCGCGCCCGCCGGAACAACGAGACCACGTCTCGGGCGACCATCGCCACCCTTCGGTCCGCGAGCCCCTGGCTCATGCTCGGCAGCGCGGCGCTCACGAGAACCCCCATGACCGCCAACACCACCATCAACTCCACGAGCGTCAGGCCCTGCTGCGACTTCCGATTCCGATATTCCCCAGGCACGAACACAAATGCTGCAATTCTTGTGCCGGGGGGACAGAAGAGAAATATCTAGTAAATACAGATGTTTGTGGGCCGCGGGAGCGCGCTCGCCTCTGACCTCTCTGCGTGGTCTATGAAAAGATTGCAGAGCAATGGGACTGAAGACCTCCGCGGAGGTACCCGGGTCACTCGCATGAGAGTGACACTGAGCCTACGGCCGGGGGTGGGTGGGTCGGATGTAACTAAACCAAACCACTTGGCCAGCCATCCCTACCCTTCAAGACCCCGACCTCAGATTAGCCCAGTGCGTAAACACCCTGGGCCCAGTGCGGAAGAGAGGACTCGAACCTCCACGTCCTTGCGGACACATGAACCTGAATCATGCGCGTCTGCCAATTCCGCCACTTCCGCGAAAGAATGGGGCGAGATACTGGTTGGCTTTCGCCCTGTCAAGCCAGGTCAGGCGGCGGCCGATTGCCTCGACAGCTTCTGGGCGCCGTGCATCGAGACCGCGAGGACCAAACCGCGCATCGAGAGCCGGCAGCGGCCCTCGTCGACCAAACCCTGCGTGTCGAGTCGACTGAGCAGCTCCTGAACATGAGGCTCGGGAACATCGAGCCAGGTGCCGAGCACTGCGGGGGTCGCCGGGATGTCTGCTCGCCCGAGCTCATATAGCGTCTCCAAGAGACGCCAAGCGAGTTTTTCTTTGTTGTTATGCATCAGAGGTGGAGGATCGCTCAGTACTGAAAATCAGTCCAGTTTTTGGTGTTCAGTACGTCCATATCCTACAAGCCTACGGATTCTAAACGGTTTTCGGATCAGATCTCAAGGGTCACCAACACGAACTTGTTGTTGTCACGCCGGTTGGACAATGCGCGGACTTCGCGGTCCGGGACCAGCTTCTCGAAGCGGGCCAGACGCTTGTGCTCCAGGACGACATACACCCGCCGCCCGTCGTTGTCCGCGATCCACTTCTTGATGCGCTTGTTGTCGGTCTCCGCGAAGACGTAGATCCGGTTGCCCGTGTAGAAGTTCTCACCCTTCCAGTTCATCTGCCACGCGAGCAGCGGCTCCTCTGGGCCCAGCCGTTCCTCGTAGTAGCGCGCCGCGAGATCGCGAAGGCTCCAATGAGGCGCGAGGTCGGTCATGTAGACGTTGATCCCCCATGCGGAGAACGCGATCGCCACGCCCACCGCGGCTCTCAGTGCCGTGGCTCTCCAGCGTCGCAGGCTTGCTGTGGCGACGGTGACTGTCGCCGCAATCGCGAAGCCACCGAGGATTGCACGGTAGTCCAGGTGTTCCGGCCACGCGCGCCGGTAGTTGTACACGAACAAATGGATCAGCCGCTCGTTGCCCTGCGGTCGCGCGGACGTCATCCAACTCAAGTCGCGGCCGAGGAACGCGATCAAGCAGGCGCCAACGATCAGCGACACGCCGACGGCCGCACCCCATCTCGACGACTCGAGGCGAGTCTCTGCGCTTTCGAGCTCCCATCGGGCGAGCGACGCGAACAGGACTCCAACAGCCAACAGGGCAAGAGCGGCAAGAGGCTCTGCCTGTTGCAACACCCAATCGTCGACCTCCGCCGCCTCGGCAGGGATGACGCCTCGAGGATCGCCCAGCAGCCAGGCGAATCCGAGGACTAGACAGAGCCCGGCGACCGCGGCGAGCACGGTCGCTCGTGGTCGTTTTGGACCCCAGACGTCGGCAAGGGCGACACCGACTAGGATCCCGGCTGGGACAATGGACGGGAGGATGTAGTGATGGAATTTCGTCACCATCGCGCTGAAGAGAACGAACGACGACAGCAGCCACATCCCCAAGAACAGGAGGGTTTGGCCCCGAGCGAATCGTGCACCTCGGGCGTCGCGACTGGTCTCCGAGCGGCTGCGGTACAAAACCAAGAGCGCGAGGGGCGCGAACGCGATCCAGGGGAACATCGCGTAGCCCGTTTGCTCGACGAAGTACGCGATCGTTCCCTTGTCGCCATGGACTCCGGCGGCCAATCGATTGATGTGGTCATGGATCAGGAGCCTGTTGGTGAACGCATTTCCGTGTCGGACGTACATCGCGAGATACCAAGGGAGGCTCACGGCGCTGACGATGAGGACTCCCAACGAGAGCCGCAGCTCTCCTCGTCCGAGGAGCGCCCAGCGTCGCCCTGCGACGATGTAGAACAGCGCGGCAGCCCCCGGAATCGCGATGCCCAGGAGGCCCTTCGCCATGAATGCGAGCGCGCAGAATAGATAGAAGCCGACCATCCACAGAGGCCGCGCGCGTCGCTCCTTGCGGAGCAGCGAGGCCAGGGCGCCAAGCGCGCCAAGCCACAGCAGCCCTTGAAGGAACGGTTGACCCAAGAGGCCGGGCACCGCTGGGAGTTGGTCTCGCGGGTTCGGGTTTCCGGGGACGTCGACGTTTCCTGCCGAGCCGTAGAGAAACCGATCGGGATGGGCGACGAGGCCGTAGTCATTCAACAAGGAGAAGTTGCGCGAGATCAGGTACACCGCTTGCGGCAACACCAACGCGATCACCGCGAAGAGGGCGAGGTGCTGCAACGAGATCTTGAAGGGGCCGATCTGAATCAGCTGTGCGTCCCGCTGCGGCTCTTCGGTCAGCGCCCAGAGCAAGCAGCAGCTTGCGATCGTGATCGCGGCGACGAGGGGAAGGTCTGTGATCGCCTGATGCGAGATGAAGAAGAACTGCGGGAGCGTCGCCGTCACCAGGGTCGCGAGCACCGCGGCGCGTGTTCCAAAGATGCGCCGCACCGTCAGGTAGACGGCAACGAGCGCGGCGAACGCCATGAGGATCGTGGGCAGTCGGATCGCCCATTCGGGATGCGCCGGGTTGGCGTCGGCCATGAAGTCGACGCCCAGGGCGCCCATGCTCAAGGCTTCCATCCAGAACAGGAGCACGGGCTTCGACCAGAACCATTTGTCCTGCGCCCACCAAAGGCTGATCCAATCGTTGCGCGCGAGAATCTCTCGCGCAACCTCCCCGTAGTGGGTCTACCAGGGGTCCCACAAACCCGTCGCGCCGAGGAGCGGCACGTACAACGCCGCGATGATCAGCATGACGGCAAGCCCTGGACGGCGGAGCGCAGGCGGCACGAAACACAGCAGAGCGACGATGATCGTGAGCGGCAGCAGGTCGTATCCGCCGACCACTGCCCCCAGCACGAACACGAAAAGCGCGAGAACGGCGGAAGCTAGTGGCGACACCCGCTCATCGGCGCGCTTGCCGAGCGCCGTGTCGCGCCAAGAGACCGCATCCGCGTTGGAAGCAGGCACCAACCAGGCGACCCACGCGGTCGCGGCGAGCAGAACGAGGATGGTCCCCCAAAGCGGACCCAGCCAGAGCGGCTCCCGATTGGCCATCCAGAGTGTCATTGCGACCGTGCCGACGATCCCGCCCGCCAAGGCCACGGACCTCCGCGGCCCTCTCTCGAAGTCCTCCCGCACCTGTTTACTCGGACGATCCGGTCGCGGCTTCGAGGTCAAAGCGGGTGACACCCGCAGAGGGCACTGCGAGGCGCCGGGCATACTCGGTCGCCGATCCGTCCTGTCCGTAGAGGGTGATGTGAATCTGATACTCCCCGGGCTGGAGCCGCACGGTGTGTCGAAAAGCAGACGTTTCAGGCGTCATTTGACCGAATCGCACACTGGTGACCGCCTCTCCGCCTTGGAGATAGTCGATGTCGAGCCCCCCAATCCCGGGGCCCACCTCGTAGACGGTCTCGACGTCTCGCGGCCATGCCTCGGCCAGGCGGCTCCCCACGAGAGCCACTCCGATCAACGCGATCACCGTCGCAAATCGGCGGCGACTGGACGGCGACCCTATAGTCGACCTGAAGTCCGTCATGACGCGGGCGTTCGGAGGAAAAGAGACAGGGTCACTACCTTGGCACCAATTGGAGACGGTGTTAAATTGGAAAGAGCCCGTACTGTACCGCCATGGTCCGCCTCACCAATATTCTTGAAAAGGTGAAGGGATACCATCCCCGAGCGGATACCGATCTGATCAACAAGGCCTACGTTTACGCCTCCCGCGCGCACCAAGGACAGATGCGCAAGTCGGGCGACGCGTATTTCGTCCACCCCGTTTCCGTCGCGGACATCATCGCCGACATGCGGCTCGACGCGTCGAGCGTGTGCGCCGCCTTGTTGCATGACGTGGTCGAAGACTGTGAAGCGAGCGTCAGCGACATCGAGACGGTGTTCGGTGACGAGGTCGCCTTTCTCGTCGACGGCGTGACCAAGCTCGGCAAGGTGAACTTCGCTTCTCGTGAGGACCGTCAGGCGGAGAGCTTCCGCAAGATGCTCGTCGCAATGGCGCGCGACATCCGCGTCTTGCTCGTGAAACTCGCTGACCGCCTCGACAACATGAGGACGCTCGACCACATGTCCGAAGCGGCGCAAGAGCGCATCGCCCGCGAGACCCTCGAGATCTACGCGCCCTTGGCCGGGAGGCTCGGGATACAGTGGCTCAAGGCAGAGCTAGAAGATCTGAGCTTCAAGCACCTCGAGCCCGAAGCCCACGACGCCCTCGAGACACAGGTGAAAGCGGTGTCGAAAAGCACCGACAGCTACATGTCGGATGTCACCGCGAAGCTCCAAAAGATGCTGGTCACCCGTGGATTCTCGGTACAAGCAAGTGGACGGCGTAAACACCTCTACTCGCTGCATCGAAAGATGAAGTCGAGCGGGATCAGTTTCGAGCAGGTGCACGACTTCGTCGCGTTTCGGGTGATCACCGAGAGCGTCGCCGACTGCTATGCGAGCCTCGGCGTCATCCACTCGGAATGGACGCCCGTTCCCGGCCGCTTCAAGGACTACATCGCGCTGCCGAAGTCCAACATGTACCAGTCGCTGCACACGACGGTGATTGGGCCCGGCAACCGCCGCGTCGAGATTCAAATCCGAACGCACGAGATGCATCGAACGGCGGAGTACGGGATCGCCGCTCACTGGCAATACAAGGAGCACACCGGAGGCATCGATCCAAAGGATGCGGCGCGCTTCGTTTGGTTGCGCCAGTTGATGGAGTTCCAGCAAGAGGTCGCGGACCCGGAGGAGTTCTACGAAAGCATCAGAGTCGACCTATTCCCCGACGATGTCTACGTATTCACGCCAAAGGGCGACGTGAAGACCTTTCCCCGCGGTTCCACACCGGTCGACTTTGCGTACGGCGTTCACTCGGAAGTCGGCCACCGCTGCTCGGGTGCGCGCGTCAACGGGGCGATCGTTCCTCTTCGCCACAAACTTCAAAACGGCGACGTCGTGGAGATCATCACCAGCAAGAGCCACCATCCGAGCAAGGACTGGCTCGAGTTCGTGGTCACGAGCCGCGCCCGGTCCCGCATCCGCACCTATCTCCGCACGGAAGAACGCAAGCACGCGGTCAAGCTCGGGAAGGACCTTTTCGAGAAAGAGCTCCGGAAGAACGGGATGTCACTGTCCAAGTTCCTCAAGAGCAAGCGCGCGAAAGAGGTGTTCAGCCGCTTTCGCGTCGGCAACGAGGATGAGCTCTACGCGCGCATCGGTATCGGAAAGCTCGCCCTCCCCACCGTCATCGAAGAAGTCGTTCCCACGGAAGACACCGAACGGGACAGTCTGCGCCCGGGCTTCTTCGAGCGCACGGTCCAGCGCGTCGCCGGCGATACCGATGGCGCCGGGATTCGAATTGAGGGCATGGATAACATGCTCGTGCGCTTCGCCCAGTGCTGCACTCCGG
>JBATLA010000343.1:0-2085 GCA_049669945.1 Polyangiales bacterium
GTCTCAGAGCTCCTCGACCCCTGCGCCTAACCGCAGGCGGAACCGCGAGCCCGTAGGGCGAAGCCCGGCGCGTATGCGCCGCCAAGCCCCACAGGGGCGCGGAGGCACGCTGCTCACTCGCGTGAGAGTGATACTAGGATTACGGGTGGGGGTGGGTGGGTCGGATGTTGTCTAGTTCGACAACGCCTTAATCACCGCGTCGTCCAAATGAACGTCCTGCTGCGGGAACGGAATCCCAATGCCGGCGGCGTCGAGGGACGCTTTGCATGCCTGCGTGGTCGCTTGCCATACGTCCCAGAAGTCCTCGGTCTTGCACCAAACGCGAACCTGCCAATCGATCGACGATGCGCCGAGAGCCTTCAAGAAGACCTGCGGGGCAGGGTCCTTGAGCATCCCCGGGATGTTCGCTGCTGCCTTGTCGAGGGCTGCCCGCGTCGCGTCCATGTCCGCCGAGTATTCAGCGCCCACATCGATGTCGACACGGCGAGTCTCGTAGCCGCTGTAGTTCGTGATGGTGCTGCCGAACACGGCGCCGTTCGGAATGATCAGCTTCTTGTTGTCGAGTGTCCGGAACTCGCAGGTGAACAGGTCGATGTGCTCGCAGGTGCCCTTGTCATCGTTCACCTCGACGAAATCACCGACTTTGAACGGGCGAAACACGAGCAGCATCACGCCGGCCGAGAAATTTCCAAGCGTCCCTTGGAAGGCCAAGCCAATCGCGAAGCCTGCGGCAGCGAGAACGGCGGCGAAGCTCGCCGTCTGGATGCCGAATACGCCCAGGCAGCCGAGGACCACGCCGATGAGAATTACGTAGCGCGCAAGTTTGGCGAAGAAGCGGGTCAGGGTCGCGTCGAAGTCGCGCCGTTCGAGTGTGTTGCGAACGCCACGCTCCAGCAAGCCCGCGACCACCCAGCCGAGGAACAGGGCGACCAAGACGCCAACGACCTTGGGTCCATACTCAATTAACAGATCGATGTACTTGTTCGCGTCGAGTTCCATGCTGTCTCCGGTTGTCGGTGGGGTTCAGCGCAGCAGTTGGTCGAGGATCACCAGGTTCTCCGCTTCGACGTCATCAACGTCGCCGTCGGAGAGGATCATCGCCCGCGCCGCGTCTAAGAAAAGTTGCCTGTGCTCGCGTGGAATATCTGCAGGATCCAGGTCGTCGGCGCGCGGCGGAACCTCGAGCCATTGTGCGACTTGTCCTCGCTCGCCTTCGTCCAGGTCCAACCTATCCACCATCCTGACGATGAATTCGCGCTCCTCAGCGGTGACCTCCAAGTCAGCCCACGCGAACGAGCAAACGAAACGCATGAGTTGGAGTCTGTCTTCCCGATTGAGAGCGTCGAGCATGCGCGGGACTCTACTCCGAGCGGTCATTCAACACTAGTCCGAAGAGGGCGGGTCCGTGACCTGCAGGAAACCTCGCGCAGCGCAGCTTCCGAGGCGTGATTGGTCCATCAGTCCGAGGACGAGAATCGCCAATAAAATGACGACCGCGGCGCCACCGAGGAGCCTGAACAGAAAGCCTATATCGCCCTTGCGGATCGGCCGGTTGTCGGCGTTCCCCATGTTCACGAGCCTCCTACACGCTTCGCCGCGAGGCAAGACGCTACCGCACGCCGCTTTTTGGGCTATGGTCGGCTCCCATGGCGACCAAAGTGACCATGCCGCAGCTCGGCGAGAGCGTCGTAGAGGGCACGATCGGCAAGTGGCTCGTCTCGGTCGGGCAGTCCGTTGGCAAGGACGAGCCGCTCGTCGAGATTCTCACCGACAAAGCGGATAGCGAGCTTCCGTCTCCCGTCACTGGCGTCGTCACCGAGTTGTTTGCCGGCGAGGATGACATCGTCGCCGTGGGCGACGCGATCTGCGAGATCGACGAGAGCGCTGAAGCGAGCGTGACCGATGATGCCCCCGCTCCGGCTGCACCTGATGCGTCCCCTTCAGCCGGGCCGAGCGCGCCCACGTCGCCGTCCGTTCGCAAGCTGGCGCGCGAGAAGGATGTCGATCTCTCGGATGTTCTAGGCTCGGGCGATGGTGGTCGGATCATGCACGGTGACGTGATGGCGGCGATCGGCAGCTCACCGG
>JBATLA010000344.1:0-5574 GCA_049669945.1 Polyangiales bacterium
CGATTGGGCCCCATGGCGGCTCGGCCGGCACGTCCGCCGGCTCGCCCGTGACCTCGACCTCGTCTTCTGGAATGAAGCGCGGGGAGTCGACACAGAGGATGGTTTGATGTCGATCGGTCCGGTTTTCGTAGCTGTGCGCAGCGCCGCGGGGCCATCGATGGACAGTCCCCGGCGGACAGGGCTCGCCCTGACACAGCAGCCCGTCGCCGAGGACCATCTCGGATTCACGCATCTGCTGGTGTATGTGCAACGGGATCCGTTCCCCTGGCGCGACATTGAGACGATAGATGCCCGCGCCCTTCGTCTCATAGATCACGTCGACGGTGCCGAACGGCTTGTTCTCGACCTCGAACGAGCACCAGGCAGCTTCGCGTTCGATCTCCAACGACGGAACCGCAAACCCGCGAAGCGCGCCCGGCTTGGTGAGGCGGATGACCGCAGATTCGACTTGTGCGCGCCGCTCGTCGGGAGCGGGAGGCGCGAGGACGTAGCGCGCCAACACGTGCGCCGCCGTCTCGAGGAGTCTGAAGCGGCAGCTCCGAAGCAAGAACACCAACTGGGATGCTGTCGCTGCGTAGTCGACGGTCGAACGTAGGCTCTCTTTCACCGCCGACGCTTCAGTCGACAAGCGCATCTCCACGTCGACGCGCAAAGGCTGCGACGCGTTGCGCTCGTGCGGGTAGACGCCGACGACACAGTCGACCATCAGCTCTTCGATGCGAAGCACGTCCATCCCCGGAAGGCTATCGCATTTCGCGACTTCTGCTAGAGTACCGCAGCCGATGGACCAGTCGAAGACGAGCACCATCAACGACGTCGCCGAGCTCGCGGCGTTCCGACCCGTCCCGCGGACGGGCGTGATTTACGTCACGGTTGAGGCCCAAAAACTTGGCTTCAGCCTCGATGCCCCGGGGTGGTGCAATCTCGGCCAGGGACAGCCGGATACGGGGCAACTGCCGGGAGCGCCCCAGCGCGTCACGCGCATCGATGTCCGAGCGAGGGACCTCGACTACGCCCCGGTGGCCGGGGTGTGGGAGCTCCGCGAAGCCGTCGCGGACCTCTACAACAGCCTTTTTCGGCGTGGCATGCGATCTCAGTATTCGGCAGAAAATGTATGCATCGCCGGGGGCGGTCGCGTCGCAGTAATGCGCGCATGCGCGGCGATTGCGCCGATTCATCTCGGCCACTTCTTGCCGGACTACACGGCGTACGAAGAGCTACTCGACGTCTTCCGCCGGTTCTTGCCGATTACGATCTTGCTCGACCCCAAGCAGGGTTACGAGTTCACGCGCGAAGAGCTCGAGCAAGAGATCCTCGGCCGCGGGCTGAGCGCGATCCTGGCGAGCAACCCCTGCAACCCGACCGGAAAGGTCGTGCAGGGGGACACGCTCGCGGGATGGGTCGACACTGCGCGGAGCTCGAGCTGTGCGCTGCTGCTCGACGAGTTCTACTCGCACTACGTGTGGAGCGGTGACCAATCGATCATCAGCGCAGCGCAGTTCGTCGAGAACGTCGATGAGGATCCGATCGTCGTGTTCGACGGCCTCACGAAGAACTGGCGCTACCCTGGGTTTCGTGTGAGCTGGATCCTCGGCCCGAAACGCGTCATCGAATCGGCCGCAAGCGCAGGTTCCTTCCTCGACGGCGGTGGGGTTGCGCCGATGCAACGTGCAGCGATCGACCTGGTGCAAGAGAAGCCGACGCTGGCAGAGACCGCCGCCCTCCAGACCGAGTTCCGACAGAAGCGCGACTTCCTCGTCGAGGGGCTCAAAGAGATCGGCGTACGTTTCGATGTCGAGCCGCAGGGGACGTTCTATGCCTGGGGCGACCTGAGCGGGCTGCCCGCGTCGCTTCGAAATAGCGATGACTTCTTCAAGGCGGCGCTCGAGCGCCAGGTCATCTGCGTTCCGGGTCACTTCTTCGACGTGAATCCGGGCAAGCGGCGCACTGGCCGGCCGTCACGCTTCGTCCAGCACGCCCGCTTTTCGTTCGGACCGCCGATGCCGGTGCTGGAGGAGGCCCTCGGACGCATCCGAACGATGGTTGCGGACGCCGGCTGAGATCAGGCCAACTGCTCGCAACTCCATAGGAATCCGCCAGGCGCGCGCCAATTTCTTCCGGATTCTCGTTTGTGTAGGTGATCATACTACACATGACGACATCCGCAGCGGTCGCAGCCAGGATCGAGTATCAGCCGAGGGAGGCAGCCCCCTTCGTGAAGTGGGCAGGGGGCAAGGGCCGATTGCTCTCTCAGCTGCGACCGTTGCTTCCCCGAGGGGCGTCGCGCATGCGCCACGTCGAACCCTTCGTCGGCGGCGGCGCGATGTTCTTTTCGAGGCAGCCGAAGCGCGCGCTCCTGACCGATATCAATCCTGCATTGGTCGGCACCTACACGGCCATTCGAGACGACGTGAACGGGGTCATCGCCGCGCTGCGAGGTTTGGCCGCGCGGCATTCGAAGGAGAGCTACTACGAGGTACGCCAGCGCTACAACCGGAGCCCGCGCATTTCCACCGCCAAACGCGCAGCGATGTTCATCTACCTCAACAAGACCTGCTTCAACGGCCTGCACCGGGTGAATCGCAAGGGCGAGTTCAACGTGCCGGTCGGCTCGTACAAGAAGCCACGCATCTTGAACGAAGACGGTCTCCAAGCCGCAAGCGACGCGCTTCAGGGCGCACAGCTACGATGCGCGTCGTTCGAAGCACTGCTCGAGAACGCCAAGCCGGGTGACTTCGTCTACTTCGACCCGCCGTACGAGCCGGTCTCTGACACGGCGAGCTTCACCGCGTATACACGCGATGGCTTCGGTCGCGAAGATCAGACCCGCTTGCGCGATGTCTACAAAGCGCTCGACCGCCGCGGCTGCAAGCTGATGCTCTCGAACAGTGACGTGCCTTTCATCCGCGAGCTCTACGAAGACTTCCAAATCGACACCGTCGCCGCCCCACGCGCAATCAACTGCAACGCAAGCAAGCGAGGCAAAGTGAGCGAAGTGGTCGTGCGGAACTACGGCTGACACTGGCTCAGGGATGCAGCCACTGTGCGAAGTCTGCCGGTAAGCGATCTACTTGAAACAACGCCGCGATGAGCTCGTCGTTGTCCCCGGCGCGATGGGGGTTGTAGAACTCCCAGACGATCGAGCCGTCGGGCGTCACCTCGAAAGCGCGCCCGTTGTCGGACTCGGTGATCAGCGTGTTGCGATTCAGCAATCGCTGTGCAGCGCCGCAGAATCGCGTGTAGAACGGCGCGGCCTCGCTGCCCGCGTACTCCCAGACGAGCTTTGTGGTTGCGATGTCATAGACCTCGACGCTCGAGACCCGGCCTTTCTTGCCCGAGTTGTCGAACAGGATCAATGAGCCGCCCTCGAGCATGCGCGCGTCGTGTTGGGCGGCAAACCCTGCACGAAGGGCCCAAATGACCTCGTTTCTCTCCCGATCGACGACGAAGACCGTGTCGAGGTGGCGGCTCGACAAGAGGAAGTTGCCTTCGGCGAACGCTGGATGCACATCCGCCGAGCTACCGTCCAGGACCTCGATGCTGTTCGTGTGAAAGAGGTCGCCCCATCGACGCGACGCATCGTCCCAGATGTGGCGATGCGCTTTCGAGCGTTCGAACGCCTCGAGCATCGAATGGCGCTCCTTCTCACGCCCATTGGCATCGAGGATTAGCACCGAGTCCTCGAGCGTCGGCCGTCTGTAGTCGATACGTCGAATGACGCGTGCCTCCCGCACGAGGACTGCAATATCTCCGTTCGACAGTACCTGCAGGTCGTGATGCGCCCCGTTTCGCTTCGCCCAGAGAACCTTCGAGTCCTTGTCGAGCTTGGCTAAGCCCAAGCCCTCGAAGATTACGAGCAAGTCTCCGTTGGGAAACAGGTGGGCGCGTCGCCAATGCTGCGTACCATCTTGTGAGCGCTCGGCAGCGTCGTTCGGCCAGACGTCCCAGAAGTCCCGGGCCCATCGATGCACCACGTCGCCGCTCATCGTCATCAGCACGGCCTCCGCGGCGTGTCCGGAGGTGTAGAAATTGAGCCCTGGCTCGGCCCGTGCGGCATCGTGTTGGGTGACACCAATGAGGCTGGGCGCGGTCTTGGTGCCGCTGGCATAGCCGAGAGCCTCGAGCTGGCGGATCTGCGTCTCGAGCTCCGCATCGTCCTGCCCTTGCTCCCGAATCGTGCCCCAACGCCCGTTCTCACGAGGGCCCGACTCGCCGCGATAGGCGGCGAAGCGCTCTCTCACGGAGCGCTCGTCACCCTCGGGCCGAGGATCGCACCCCGAGCCCACCTTCCCGCAGCCCGCACCCATCACCGCGAGCATCAGCACTGCGAGCAATCGCCTAGCCATCGGCATCCACCAACCGTAGTCGGTACGCGCCAAGGCCCCAAGCCGCCGTCAACGCTGCCATCGGCGCGAATACCGCGCTGAGTCCGCAAAGCGCCAGGTCGAGCGTGCCGTCTCCGCCGAGGACATGCGTGGTGAGCGCCCCGACCAGTGGCGGGCCGAGACCGAGACCGAAGAGGTTGGCGGAGAACAAGAGCAACGCCGAGGCGAGCGCCCGCATCTCGTTTGGGGTGGCGGTCTGAAGCGCGGCGATGGCGGGTCCAAAGTAGCTGCTCATCAAGAAGAGGATCGGCACGGCCATCCACAGTGCGCCTCG
Organism: Polyangiales bacterium; assembly: GCA_049669945.1. GTDB lineage: Bacteria > Myxococcota_A > Polyangia > Polyangiales > Houyiibacteriaceae > SG8-38. The sequence goes on from JBATLA010000344.1 coordinate 4,660, forward strand.
TTCCGTCGGCAGCAGCGGTCCAACGACTCCGGGAACGATCCACAGTGATGCCGCGATCACGACAACCCTCAAGTTGGCGTCTAAGTGCTTTCGCCCGAGTCGCTCGGCGACGAGGCCGCCTACGATCGCGCCCGAGCTTCCGGCGATGACGAAGATCCAACCAAACTTCGGGCCGACGACGCGAGCCTCCGCGCCAAAGTTGCGAATGAGCATCTCGACGTACCAGGTGATCGTCCCATATCCCAACACCGACAGCATCGAGACACTACCGAGGATCGACCCATAGAGCCGCGCATGCTGACGAAAGTACTGCAGCACCTCGGCAACCGGCGCGCCCTCCCCGTCGGCTCTGCCACGGCCCTGTCGCTTGGGCTCGCGAATCGTCCACACGAGCGCGCCCACGAGGAACCCAGGAAGACCGACCAGGATGAACGTGAGCTGCCAAGGGGCAAGAGAGCCGAGCCACGGTAGTGAGAGGGTGGCCTCGTCGACTGCGCCGAGCACCCAGCCCCCGATCATGTAGGCCATGCCGCCGCCGATCGTGATCCCCAGTGTGAAGATCGACATCGCCCGCGGCAGCAGCTTCGAGGGGAACAAATCACTCAGCAGAGAGTGGGCCGGCGGAGACAGCGCTGCCTCACCGACCCCGACTCCCATCCGAGCCGCGAAGAGCCCGCCAAAGCTCCCAACCACGCCACACGCGCAGGTCATCACAGACCAGCCGAGAACACCCACGCCGACGATCGCTCGACGGCTACGCCGATCCGCCAGGCGGCCGATGGGCAAGCCGAGCACGGTGTAGAACAAGGTGAACGCGAGGCCATGTAGCAAGCCGTACTGGAAGTCGCTGATCTCGAACGACTCCCGGATCGGCCCAACGAGGATCGCCATCACATTGCGATCGATGAAGGAGAG
>JBATLA010000345.1:0-2918 GCA_049669945.1 Polyangiales bacterium
ATCTTCATGGTCGCAGGCCTGCTCCCGTACATCGCGCTGCAGCTTCGGGCCGTCGCGGACGGTGCGGCCATCCTGGTGGGTGAAGCCCCGTCCGAGGAGCTCGGCTCGGTGTACGCGCTCTTGCTGAGCGCGTTCGCGGTCGCTCTCGGCGTCCGCTACGCCGACGGACGAGCCCACCGACCAGGCCTCATCGCCACCCTCGCGTTCGAGAGCATCTTCAAGCTCTTTGCGCTGCTGGTCGTCGGCGGAGCCGCTCTCTTCATGGTCTTTGGTGGGTTTCCGGGGCTTAGCGCGCACCTCGAACAACACCCCGAGCTGATCGAGAACATGACCAATCCCGTCATGGGCGAAAGCTGGATCTCCCTGGTGTTCGTCACTTTTTGTGCGGCGTTCCTCTTGCCACGCCAGTTCTTCGTGGCGTTCGTCCAACGCCCGGGACCGCGCAGCCTGGAGACCGCGCGCTGGGCCCTGCCTCTCTACCTGTTCGCGATCAACCTACCGGTGCCCATCTTGCTGTGGGCTGGCAGCGAGCTCGCCACCCCGGGGATACGTCCGGACGTGTACGTACTGATCGCGGTCCAGAGCTCGCCTGCACTCCAAGTGCTCGCATTCCTCGGCGCAGTATCGGCGGCGAGCGCAATGATTCTCGTCTCCTCGATCGCGCTCAGCGGCATGGTTGCCCACTACCTGGTCCCGCCGTTGTTCTTGCCGTCGCCGCAGTCGTTGCTCACGCGGTGGGCGGTGTTCCGACGGTCGACGATCATTGGTGTAGTGATCGCTGGATTGCTGATTCACTTCACCCTTCCGCGCACGCGCTCTCTGGTGGATCTAGGCCTAGCGTCGTTCCTCGCGGTGACGCATCTACTGCCAGGTCTGATCGGCACGCTCTTCTGGCGCCGCGCGACGCGAGAGGGCGTGCTCTCGGGTCTCATCGTGGGAGCCGTGTCCTGGGCGGTCCTCACCGCCAGCCCGCTGTTTGGAATCCAAGTCGACGTATCTGGACTCTACGCTCTGTTCGGGTTCGTCGACCCCGCGGCACGCGGCCCGACCATCTGGCTGAGCTTCACGGCTCACGCGTTTGTGTTCGTCGGTGTATCGCTTCTGACCACGCGTTCGACGGAGGAGCGCAACGCGGCCGAAGCCTGTCGAGAACCGCGTGTCACGCGCTTGCTCCAGGTTCCCGACTCGGCCGAGGCTCTCCTCGAGCGCCTGACCTCGTACGTTGGCAAACGCACCGCGATCGACGAGATTTATGAAGCCGCGGCCGCAGCCGACGTGTACTGGCCGCCGCGCGACCGCCCGGAGCTGCTGCGATTGATCACCGAGCTCGAAGGGCGGCTCAGCGAAAGAATCGGCCCACTAGCGGCGCGCACCTACGTGCAAGGGGGCCGGCCAATGCGAACGGACGCACTCGCCGAACGCCTGCGAGCATTTCGAGAGATCGACTCGCTCGACGACCAGCAGCGCACGTCGCCGGCCCATGCGGCGCGCCGCTACCTGTCGCTACTGATGTCGGAGCTCCCGGTAGGCGTTTGTACTGTCGATGACCACGAGGACGTCGTCGTTTGGAACGCACAGCTCGAGCGCATGTCCGGGCTCAACGAAGACGACATCTGCGGGAACCCGATGTGCGAGATCCCGAGCCCGTGGTGGCCGCTCTTCGACGAGCTCGCGCATCAGCCATCGGGCTCCGTGATCGAGCGCGAGTATGAGCTCGGCGACCGAAAGATTGAGCTTCGCGCGCAAACCGCCGTCATTCCGGGCGAGCCCGAGGAGGGGCGCGCATTCGTCGTGGAAGACATCACGGAGCTTCGGCAGTTGGAGCGTCACGTTGCGCACAAGGACCGTCTCTCGTCGATTGGCACGCTGGCGTCCGGCGTCGCACACGAGGTCGGCAACCCCCTGACCGGGATCCTCATGGTCGCCAAGAACCTGGTTGCGGACCCAGGCGCCGAAGATGCGGAGGAACGCCTCGGGATCATCGTGGATGAGGCACAGCGGATTCATGGCATCGTACAGAGCCTGCTTACGTTCAGTCGACGTGATGAAACACCGGTCGAGCTCCAAGCAATCCCAGTGTCGCGCGTGGTGCGCGCCGCCGTCGAGCTCGCGAAGCTCGAAATGGAGGGCTGTCGTATTGATCTGGATCTCACCGCAGACTCGCCGGCCATGGCCACCCCCGATGGCTTGACCCAAGTTCTCGTCAACCTGCTCAACAACGCGCGGCAGGCGGGTCCGAGAGGTGCAACGGTGTACGTCCGTACACGTCTCGACGATGGGACGGTCCACATCGAGGTCGACGATGAGGGACCTGGCATCCCTGACGAGCTGTCAAACCGGGTTTTCGAGCCGTTCTTCACCACCAAGCCAGACGGACAGGGAACTGGGCTTGGCCTCTCGGTTTCCCGTCAGATCGTCGAGCGATTCGGCGGCTCGCTGACCTACGCGCCACGGGAGGTGGGTGGCAGCCGCTTCACGGTCACCCTCCAAGCCTACGAAAATTGAGGGATTGAAGGACGCTACGCTCCTTTGGTACTAATCACCGGTGGCGAAGATCCTTTTGGTGGAGGACGAGCGCGTGATTCGCGCCGAGATCAAGCGCATCCTCACGCGCGACGGACACGAGGTCGTCGATGTGGCCGGTGTCCAAGAGGCGGAGAGCGAGCGTCCGGAGTCCTTCGACCTGGTGATCACGGACGTGCGGCTCACCGGCGAGACCGGGGACGTGCTCATCGAACGGGTTGGACAAGTCCCGGTCATCGTGATGACGGCCTACGGCTCCGTGAGCGCGGCCGTCGATGCCATGAAGCGTGGCGCGGCGGACTACCTGTCGAAACCCTTCGAGCCAGAGGCGTTGAGCGCCGCAGTCAATCGAGTGCTCTGGCACCGCGCGTTGAACCGCGTGGACGACTCGGACG
>JBATLA010000346.1:0-4185 GCA_049669945.1 Polyangiales bacterium
CCACGGCGACGCGCAAGACGCGATCGAAGCGCGCGGCCCACGAGGCTGAGCGCCGAGCTGATAACGCCTTTCAACTTCACGCTTCGTCCATTGCGCCGCTAGTTCGGTGTCTCTATGCTCGCGTGAAGGAAAAAAAATGAAGGGCCACGAAGAAGTCATCAAAGTGCTCAATGAGGTACTCACCTCGGAGCTCACAGCCATCAACCAGTACTTCATCCACTCGAAGATGTGTGAGGACTGGGGCTTTCTGCGACTCGCCACGAAGAAGAAGGAAGAGTCGATCGAGGAAATGAAGCACGCTGACGCGGTGATCGCGCGCATCCTCTTCCTCGAGGGCGTGCCCAACATGCAGCGTTACTTCCCGGTCAAGGTCGGGGAAGATGCCATCGAGCAGCACAAGCTCGACGTAGAGCTCGAGTACGACGCCGTGAAGCGCCTCAACGAGGGTATCGCCACCTGCCGGGACAAGGGCGACAACGGCACCCGTGAGCTCCTCGAGATGATCCTCGGAGAGGAAGAGGAGGGCATCGACTGGCTCGAGGCCCAGCTCCACCTGATCGAAGCGATCGGCAAGGAGCGATACCTTTCCGAGCAGATGGGCGGCAACTAGGCTTCGAGGCCCTCGGCCTGAGTGCATCGTCAATCGGCTGGATCGCTGCTACAAGCCCCAGCGATGGAAGCGCATCCGCTTGCTGGTCAGCCAGCCCCGCCCGACGTTCTCGTCGACGTCCCGAAGCTCATAGCCGCGTACTACGACGAACGACCCGACCCTGATGAGCCGTCTCACCGCGTGAGTTTCGGCACCTCGGGCCATCGTGGCTCGTCGTTTCGCTTCAGCTTCAACGAGAACCACATCCTCGCGACGACCCAGGCGATCTGTGACTATCGCCAAGCGGAGGGCATCGACGGGCCGCTGTACATCGGCGCGGACACGCACGCCCTGTCCGAACCCGCCACCAAGACCGCGCTCGAGGTGCTCGCTGCAAACGGGGTGACGACCCGCATGGCCCTAGAGGGCCGGTTTACGCCGACGCCGGCCGTGTCGTTCGCGATTCTCGAGCACAATCGCAACAGCGCAGCCGATGCCGATGGGATCGTCGTCACCCCTTCCCACAACCCGCCCGAAGACGGCGGGTTCAAATATAATCCCCCGAACGGAGGACCGGCCGACACGGAGGTGACCTCCTGGATCGAGCGGCGCGCCAATCAGTTGCTCGCGTCGGGATTGAAGGACGTCAAGCGACTCACATACAAAGCGGCGCTTGTCGCGGATACCACCGAGCGCCACGACTTCGTCACGCCCTACGTCGAGGGCCTGGAGACAATCCTCGATATGAAGGCAATCGCCGCTGCCGGGCTTCGAATCGGCGTCGACCCGATGGGAGGCGCCGGCATCGCGTACTGGCCCCGCATCGCGGAGCGCTACGGGCTGAAGCTCGACATCGTGAACGACGCCATCGACCCGACGTTTTCGTTCATGACGCTCGATCGAGACGGGAAGATTCGGATGGATTGCTCGTCGCCGTACGCCATGGCGAGTCTGGTCGACCTCCGCAATCAGTACGATATCGCGTTCGGCAACGATACCGATTTCGACCGGCACGGCATCGTCACCAGCAGTTGGGGCCTTCTCAACCCGAACCACTATCTCAGTGTCGCAATCAGCTATCTGTTCACCGAGCGCGATTGGAGCGAGCGCGCCGCCGTCGGCAAGACGCTGGTGAGCAGCGCGATGATCGATCGCGTCGCGAAGGACCTCCGCAGACGATTGGCCGAGGTCCCCGTTGGCTTCAAGTGGTTCGTCGAGGGGCTCATCGACGGTTCGTACGGTTTCGGTGGCGAGGAAAGCGCGGGGGCATCGTTCCTGCGCAAAGACGGCACCGTCTGGACGACCGACAAGGATGGAATCTTGCTCAATCTGCTCGCCGCCGAAATTACAGCGACGACCGGACGTGACCCGGGCGAATGCTACCAGAGCCTCACCACGCAGTTTGGTGCGCCGGTTTACGAGCGAATCGATGCGCCCGCCACCCCCGAGCAGAAGGCTGCTCTGAAGGCGATGAGCGAGTCCGACGTCGACGCGTCGGAGTTGGCGGGAGAGCCCATTGTGCAGGTGCTCACCAAGGCGCCGGAAAACGACGCCCCGATCGGCGGTCTCAAGGTGACTACTGAGAACGGTTGGTTCGCGGCGCGACCCTCGGGAACCGAAGACGTCTACAAGATCTACGCGGAGAGCTTCGTCGGCCGAGAGCACTTGGCGTCGATTCAAGGTGAAGCCAAGGATCTCGTTGGCCGCGTGTTCGAGAAGAGCGCGACTTGCTAGCGCTCGTCACAGGCGGAGGTGGGCGCCTCGGAAATGTCCTCGTGCGGAGGCTCCTCGAAGCCGGCCATCAGGTTCGGGTGCTGGAGCCCGGAGATCGCCCGGAATCGCTCCAAGGCCTCGACATCGAATTCGTGTCGGGCTCGGTGCTGGAGGCCAACGACGTCGCTGGCGCCGCCGAAGGGGTCGACGTCGTCTACCACCTCGCCGCAAAGATCGATCTCCGGCCCAAGAAGGACCCGATGATGACCCCGATCAACGTCGAGGGAACGCGAACGGTCGTGGACGCGTGCTTGTCTCGCGGGCTTCGCTTGGTTCATACGAGCTCGCACCATGCCGTCGTCCGCGAGCCTCTCGAGGAGCCGCTGACCGAAGAGCGGCCTTTGGCCCTCGATGAGAAGTGTGACTACCACCGCTCCAAGGCGATCGGCGAAACGATTGTGCTCGACGCGTGCACGCGCGGGCTCAACGCCACAATCGTCAATCCGGGCTCGATGATCGGCCCGTTCGACTTCGAGCCATCGATGATCGGTGCGGCCCTGATCGATATGTACTTCGGTCGGATCCCGGTCTTGCTCGACCTTCTGAGCGACTACGTCGACGTGCGCGATGTGGCGGACGGCATGATCACCGCAGCTGACAAGGGCAGGGTGGGACAACGATACTTTCTCACCGGCGACGTCATCCCGATCATGGAGATGGTGTCTCTGTACGCCGAGCTCACCGGCGCCAAGGTGCCGAGCCGCGCGCTACCGTTGTGGGTTGGCTGGGTGCTGCTCCCGTTCGCGCTCGCCGGTAGCGCCATCACCAAACAGGATCCGTTCATCACGGCCGACATGCTCCGTGCGAGCGTGTCCAATGCGGTGGTTTCGCACGACAAAGCGCGCCGTGAGCTGGGCTACACGATCCGCCCGCTCCGCGAGTCGCTCACCGACGCCGTTGCGTGGTATCGTGCGCGCGGATGGCTGAACGCCTGACCGCCCCTTTTCGCGGTTGACCGGTTCCGCGTGCTACACCTAGAGCAGCCATGGACGGACGAGGACCGCAGCGTCACCAAGACCTCGAGGACGTAATCGACGTCATCACCGCGTCGTACGACGGGGACGACGAGATCAACAACCTCGACAGCGCCGACCTACCCAACAAGCGCGCAGTGATCACCGCGTTCAATCACATCATGCCCGTGCTCTACATGGGCTTCTACAGCACGCGCGCGCTCAACCGGACGAACATCCGCTATGCGCTGAGCGAGCACCTCTATCCGGCACAAGACATCCTGGTCGAACAGCTCTGTCGCGCGATCCGCTACCAAGAGCGAATGGGTCGGGTTCGAGAGAAGAAGCCCGAGGGGTGGAGCGAAGAGGTCGTCCTGCGTCTCTTCGAAAAGATTCCCGAGCTACGGCGGATGCTCAACGCCGACGTGCGCGCCGCGTACGAAGGCGATCCGGCTGCCTCCTCGATCGAAGAGGTGGTGTTCAGTTATCCGAGCATCCGAGCGATCTCGGCATACCGGGTCGCGCACGAGCTGTTCCTCGAAGAGGTCCCGATGATTCCGCGCATCATCACCGAGCACGCGCACAGCAAGTCTGGCATCGACATCAACCCGGGCGCGCAGATCGGCGAGAGCTTCTTCATCGACCACGGCACCGGCGTCGTGATTGGGGCGACCGCCATCATCGGCAGCAACGTGAAGCTCTATCAGGGCGTCACCTTGGGTGCGCTGAGTGTGTCACGAGGAGACATCGACGGCCGTCGCGGCAACAAGCGGCACCCCACGCTCGAGGACGACGTCACCGTTTACGCCGGCGCGTCGATTCACGGCGGCGAAACCGTGATCGGCAAGGGATCGGTCATCGGTGGTAACG
>JBATLA010000347.1:0-10256 GCA_049669945.1 Polyangiales bacterium
GGTCGACGCAATCACGCGATTGAGGGAGGCTCGGCTCTGCGCGAGTTTGTCACGGGCCGCTTGCAGCCGGGCACGCGCCGACGCGACCTTCGCCGTGCTCTGACGGACGGCGAGCTCCGCGAGCTCGAACTCTCTCTGTGAAGCGAGCCCGTCCTCGAACAGACCACGTTGTCGGCCAAAGTTGAGCTCGTTGGTCTCAAACTCCGCGCGGGCCGCGTTGAGCTCCTGGTCTGCGGCCTGAACGCCTTGTTGCATGATCTGGACGTTGGCCTCCGCACCGGTGATCTCGGCGCGCTGAGAGCGGCGAACGGAATCGATGCGTCCCCGGAGCGTTTCGACTCGCTGGGCCTGCGCGTCTCGGCGCACCTGGACCGCGGAACGCTCGTCGCCGAGGCGATCGAGCATCGACTCGTCGTTGTCGACGAGCTTCACGATGGGGTCGCCCTTGCGGACCTGGCTACCTTCCTGAACGAACCACTTCTCGATCCGACCGGAGATCGTCGCCTCGATGGGCTGCTCCCTCTGGCCAGGCGCGAGGGCGAGCACGCGGCCCTTGCCTTGGATGTTCTGCGTCCAGGGCGCGAGCAGCGCCGCCACCGAGAAGAGCAGGAACACAGCCACCAGGATCTTGGCCACGAGCGCGACCCGCTGGGGGGCGGGCACTTCGAGTCGCGCAGGAAGATTCGACCGCTCGAAACCGGACCAAGGCGTACTTTCGGAGGAATTGCGGTTCATGCGACCTCGTTGTTCTGAGGAGCGCCCTCGTCGATGTGAAGGTGCCTGTCCATGCGTTGTTGCATGCGGGGATCGTCGGAAACCAAGAGGAGAGCAAAGCTCCGCTCCTCGGTGAGATGGTCGAAGAGCCGAATGCTTTGCGCGGGGTCGAGATGATCGAGGGTGCGGTCGAGGACCAGGACCGAAGGCTGGCTCGCAATCGCTCTCCCCACGGTCAACGCCACGGCCTGCGACCGCGTGAGCGGAGCGCCATCGCTGAAGAGAGAGGTCTGCAAACCAGAGGGCAGCGCCTTGACGGTCTGGTAGAGGCCCACGTGCTCGAGAACCTTCCAGGCCTCTTCGGAGGAAAGGCTCGAGTTCGCAGCCCGCAGGTTGTCGAGCACACAACCGGGAAACAGCTCCGCGCCCCGGACGATGGCCACACGGCTCCGAAGCGCAGGCAAGGTGAGGTCTCGAATGTCGTGACCATCGACCTCGATGACGCCGCCACGAAGGGTGTCCAGCCCGAAGATCGAGTCGACGAGGTCGCTGGTGGTCAAGCTCGAGTCCGCGCTGACGGAGAGATGTTCGCCGGGTGCGAGGTCGAACGACACCGTGGCAGTCAGCTCGTCGGAGCCGCCGCTGAGCTCGACGTCTCGAACGTGGAGCGTGCCGGCCGAACCGGGCACGCTCTCGGGTGCCTCGCCCTCGGAACGCTCGAGCGGCAAGTCCAAGATCTCCCCGAGCTTGTCGACCGCGGCCACGAGGTCGTAGAAGATCTCCACCTTGCCGCCAAGCTTGGCAATCGAGGCGACCACGGCGGTGACGATGAGCTCGGCGGCGACGAGCTGACCGATGGAAAGTTCTCGCTCGATGACGAGGAGGCCGCCGACGACGAGTAAGGTCACGCTCGCCAGGACCTCGACGGTCAATGCTCCGATGACTTGGCGAAACACGACCCGAAAGTGATGGTGCCGCTTGTCGAGGTACGACTTCGCGAGATCCTCGACCTTGGTGCGCGCGAGCTGTTCGCCGCCTGGCAATTTGAAGGAGAGCGGGTGACGCGCCATTTCTTCGAGCCAACCCGCAACGGCGTACTTCGCCTTCGACTCGGCAATGCTCGTCTGCGATCCACCTCGACCAAGGGGGATGAGCACCAATACCGCGCTGACGATCAGTACCAAATCGAACGCCAACAAGACTGGGTGGTAGAAGGCGAGCACGACGAGGCCGACGAGCGCGATGAGGACGGCGTCGACCCCGCCCAAGAGAAGTGACGCCACACTCTTCTGCGTCGTGAAAATGTCGAAGAAGCGGTTGAGGAGCTCAGGACCGTTCTTTTGGCGGAGCGCCTCGGCGCTGACCCGAGGGAGTCGCGAGCCAATCTCACCGACGATGCGGACGAAGAGCCGCCTCTGCAGCATCTCTGCGATCCGGATCTGCAGCGCGCGGAGCACGGCAGCGCCGACCAGCGCCACGGCGAGCAGCACCGCCAACACGACGAGCGGCTGGATCAGGGAGCCGAACGCCACCGTGTTGACGAGAGACTGAACGGCGATCGGGACCGCCAGCGACAGGAGTCCGAGCGCGACGCCGTAGATGACGATGACGACAATGTCTTCCCGATCGAGCTCGAGAAGCTGGCGCACGCGCCTCAGCGGTGAAGGCCGCAAATACGGCGTACCGGGAACACTGCCATTCATGACGCTGAAAGCATGATATAAAAAACAGGCTTGTCAATACAGGTTTTATGTTTTATGAATTAATTAGCCTATGAAAGACACGGCTCAGACAGCGACTCCCGCTTGGACTTTCCTGAGTAATCACGGTCATGTCCTGGTATGCATCGCTCGGGACTCCAACATCCGGGTCCGGGAGATCGCGAGCTCCGTGGGGATCACGGAACGCGCCGTACAGAGGATTCTCGGCGAATTGGAGGAAGCCGGGGTAATTTCTCGCACCCGCCAGGGTCGCCGCACCCACTACGAGGTCAACCGCCGGCAGCCCCTGCGCCACCCGATCGAGTCGGACCACTCGGTGGGCGAGCTCATGCAACTGGTCGGCTCCTGAGTCGGGCTCTCGGGCGAATCGACCGGCGCGCGGAGGCTACTGTACCGCGCGAAACTGAATGCCGAGGCTGAACGTGATGAAACTGAGCCAGTTCTTCGTGTAGCCGTCGCTCGGCGGAGTCGGGTCGCTCTGGGTTCCAACCGCTCCTCCTCCGAGGTAGCGCACGTTGAAGAAGCCGGAGACGCGAGCGGTGAAATCGTAGCCAACGCGCAGGCTCGCATCGAGCAGGGCACCCGTAATCTCCTGATCGCTCCCGTTGAGAACGCTCACGGGTGCGTAGAAGCCGTCGATCTCGGTGCCCCACCAGACGCCGTTGTCGAAGCCCCATCGACCGCGAAACTTGATGGCGGGCACGGGACCGACGTCACGACGGTCCGCGCGGAGCTCGCCATCAGCAGATGTGAATGTGATGGTGGCGTCCCGAATCTGGAGCGAAACCCCGAGGGAAACCTCGTCACCGCGACGGCGAAGGAAATCGTAAACGTAGCTGATGCGCCAGAACGGAAACCCATACGTCGAGTTCAACGGCGTCCCCTCAGGAAAGAGGACTCCATCGAAGACGGTGTCCTCGGCAAGGACGGTTTCGCCGTTCAGCTTGAGCGGCTGGTACAGGAAGATGATTGTGTGGCGCCCCTTGAACTTGAGGTCGGTGCTGAGCCTGAAGAACGGAAAGAGCACGTCTTGCCCGCCTTGGGTGCGATAATCGAAGCGCGTACCGTTATTGCTGAGCTGAACGATGTGATTGGCAACAGCCAGGAAACCCAACTCGGCCCAAAGAGACCACTCGACGACCGACGGCTCCTCGAGAGTCGCCTTGTACTTCGGCGCGATGTTGCTTTCTGCCGACGGGGTCCAGTCGTAGATGTCCTCAGTTTCGTTGCTGTCCTGGGCAAGCGCATGGGCGCCGCAGAGGGAAAAGGCCGTAACGAGCGTGATGATGCAGTGCAAACGCATGTTCCGAGCGACACCGTACCACGCGACCCGTTGAGAGGCCTGTCGCTTGGGGCATTGAGCACTAAAGAGAGCGCGTGCGAAACCCCGACGTCGTCGTGATCGGAGCCGGCTTTGGAGGCCTCGCGGCTGCCCTGCGCCTAGCCGAGCTCGGCGCGCGCGTCGTGCTCTGCGAAACCCTGCGCTACCCAGGCGGGTGCGCCAGCACATTTACGCGCAACGGCTATCAGTTCGAGGCCGGTGCCACACTCTTTTCCGGTCTCGGTGAGGGTCAACTCTTCTCGCGCTGGAACGACGCGTGGAACCTGGGCGTCCGCTTTGATCCGCTCGACCCGCTCGTCGAGATGCGAACCGGGCGCTGGTCGCTGGCCGTGCCTCCCGATCGCGAGTCATTCGTATCGCGCTTCTGCGAGTTGCCCGGCGCAGACCCGCGAGCGCTTCGCGCGTTCTTCGAAACGCAGCGCGGCGTCGCAGATGCTCTCTGGAAGCTCTTCGACGACCCGAGCCTCTTGCCACCTCTCACGGGCGGCTCGGTCCTTCGTCACCTCGGACGAACCTTCTAGTACGGGCCGGTCGTGCGATGGATGGGGCGTCCCTTGTCCGATGTCGTCTCGCAGCACGGGCTCACGGGATGGGAGCCACTCCGTGTGTATCTCGACGCGGTCAACCAGATCACCGTGCAGGCGAGCTCGACCGAGGCAGAAGCGCCTTTTGCAATGGCTGCGATGGACTACTTCTTTCGCGGGACCGGCCACGTGCACGGCGGCATCGGAAATCTCGCCTGGGGCCTCACAGAGGCGATCAAGCGCGCCGGCGGTGAAGTGCTCCTCGCGAATCGGGTGAAGGCGATCGGTCGCAGCGAGAACCGCTGGCGTGTCCAGACTCGAAACGGCGACATCTGCGCAGAGACCGTCGTCGCGAACGTGTTGCCACAATCCCTCGAAGCGATGATGGAACCGGAGTTGAACGGCGCGCTTGCGGACGTCGAATCGTCTGTGGCGTCCGGGTGGGGTGCAGCCATGCTCTACCTCGCGGTCGACGCCAAAGCGCACGACAACCCTCGGGCGCACCACCTCCAACTGGTGGACGACGAATCGCAATCGCTCACGGAGGGTAACCACGTATTCTGCTCGATGAGCGCGCTGGAAGAGACCGAACGTGCCCCCAAGGGCCAACGGACGGTGACCGTGTCGACCCACGTCCCCATGGCGAAGCTGCTCGATCTTCCAACCGAGGAGCACGGCAACTACATCGCCGAGGTTCAGGGCCGCATGCGGCAAACGATCCGCCGGCGGGCACCCGAGTTGCTCGACCATGCAACCTTCGAGATGACCGCGAGCCCGAGAACATTTGCACGATTCACCGGGCGTCATCTCGGCTACGTCGGCGGTGTGCCGCGACGGGTCGGTTGGCGGCACTACCGGCCCCGGTCGCTCTGGCCGCGCGAAGCGGCGCCCGGTCTCTACCTCGTCGGGGATTCCGTGCTGCTCGGTCAAAGCACGCTCGCCGTTGCGCTCGGGGGCGCGAGAACCGCCGAACATTTGGCGACCAGGGCTTCCGCGTAAGCAGGCCGGCGCTATTGATGAGAAATGGCGGCAGACGAGCTAGAGCGGGCACGCGAACAATGGAGTCATCGAGGCTCCGACCGGCCTGAGTGGGCGATCGAGCCCGGCCCAGGTCAGGAATCGGTTTGGGACTACCCTCGCCCCCCGCGGGTCGCGGAAGATTCGCGTTTGGTACGTGTCGCCCATGGCAACACCACGATCGCGGAAACCCGAAACGCGGCGCGCATCCTCGAGACAGCGAGCCCGCCTAGCTTCTACATCCCGCCCGAGGACGTCCGGACGGATCTGCTGGTGAAGGCTCGGGGCGCCTCGATTTGCGAATGGAAGGGCTCCGCCACGTACTGGTCGCTCGACATCGACGGCTGCATCGCGCCCAGCGTGGCGTGGACGTACGAGACACCGTTCCCGGATTTCGCGAAGATCCGTGGCTATTACAGCTTCTATCCGGACAAAGTCGATTGCTATGTCGACGGAGAGCAGGTTCGGGCTCAGCTCGGCGGATTCTACGGCGGCTGGGTGACTCCCGAGATCGTGGGTCCCTTCAAAGGGCAGGCAGGCACCGGCAGTTGGTGAGCTAGCACCCAAACCTGCGATTTCGAACGAACTTTGACAGGAAGGCGCTGGGCACCGATGTTGAAGCGATGGCGTCTTTCGAGACGGAGCCACCCCCGGCGCACCCCACCGGCAAGACCCGGCGGCGGAGCGGCATCTTCATTGCCGCGTTCGTGGCGCTGCAGTTCGTGGTCCCACTGACCTATCTGGTGCGCGAGGACAGCTCCGACGAGCGTTTCACTTGGCGGCGCCTGGCCTCCGAGCCGCTCGGGGAATGCGAAACCCAGGCGTCGCTCCAGCGCTACGGGGGAGAGCGCGTGGACGTCCCCGTGCGAAAGCTGATTCACGAGGATTGGGTCCGATACGTGCAGCAAGGGCGGCGCGCCGTCGTCGACGCATTCCTGCTCAGGCAGTGCGAAGGGGATGGCGTGGAGCAGGTGGATCTGGTCAACGCGTGCGCCGACGAGCGCGGAACGAAGAGCTACAGCCTTCGATGCGGCGGCGAGCGAGCACGTGAAACGACGAGGACGGCAGCGAGATGAAGCCTCTCGAACGATACTGGTTCGGAGACGTCGCGCTCGCACGACCGTACCTGCTCGTGAGGTTCGTGCTCGCGCTTCTCGCGTTCGACACCTGGCTCAACCTCATCCCCGAAGGCGCGAAGTACGGCGTCGGCGCGTTCAATGTCGCTCACTTCCCCGGGTTCGGTGGCTTCGTGCCGAGCTCGAGCTTCTACCTCGGCGTGTTGGCGTTCACCGGCGTGCTCGCTCTGAGCCAAGCGCTCTATCGGCCCCACCGGATTGCACTCGCATTGGTCGCCATAGGGTACACGCTCGGCTGGTCGTGCAGCCTGCTCGATTCGGTGCCGTATCACTACCTGCTGTCGCTCTACCTGTTCTGCTTCGTGTTCTTCCCGATGTTGAGCGCGCGCGCAGCGTTCTCGCGATCGGAGCTGGCACCTAGAGGCAGCGCATGGGCGTACGTGCTCGTCTGCGTGACGACCGCCATCGTCTACTTCTACGCGGCGGCTTGGGCGGCGGCGGAGGGGGAGCCCTACTGGCTCCCGATGGCGTGTTGCGCCGGCTACCTGGTCGCGAGCATGCAAGACCGCTTGGCGCTCCCTGCATTGAAGACGGCTGTTCCCGTTCTTGCCGCCGCGCCGATCGCCTTGCACCTGATGACCCCGCAATCGGGGTGGTTGCCGCTCTACATGATCGGGATCTCGATCATCGTGTTTGCTCCGACCGCGTGGGTGCATTCGCTGGGGCGCGCACTCACGCGTCCCGTCCGGAACCTCGTCGAGGAGCGCACGGACGGCGGGCTCGATGAGCGCGCGTCGCAGGTGTTCTACGCCTCGCTCCTCGGCCTCGTTGCTGCACCCATGGTCAGCATGTTCGTGGATCTGCCCGGCGTGAAAACCGGCTGCACGCTGACCGCCATCGCCATGCTCTTCGTCATGGGGCGCCAGCTCTACTTCACACCTCGGTTTCGCCCAGTTTGGCGGGTGGCCAGCCTGTTCGCGGGCTGCATCGCGCTCTTTGTGACCGTGACCGCGAGCACCGCCCGCTTCGACTACTATCGCAACGGCGCGCTCGACGCTGAGAGCCGCGGGGACCACGAGGCCGCGATGGTCTATCGCGAAAAAGCCGAGCGATACGCCCCCTAGGCCGATTCGCGCACTTGCCGGTCAAGAACGGGTCATCTGGGACGGCGGCTGCTAGTCTCCGCCACGATGTTGACGGGTGATGGCTGGATCACGATCTCGGTGATCGTCGGGATGGTGATCGTCATGGCCTCGAACCTGGCCGGGCCGGACTTGGTTCTGATCGCCGGTGTCACCGTTCTGCTGCTCACGGGCATCATCGAGCCGGCCGAAGCCTTCACTGGGTTTTCGAACCCCGCCGTCATCACGATCGCCGCGCTCTTCGTCGTGGCCGCCGGCGTGAAGGAGACCGGCGGGCTCGACCTCGCGGGCCGCGTCGTCCTCGGGCGCCCACGTTCGCTTGCAGGCGGGCAGCTTCGGATGATGTTTCCCGTCGCGGCGCTTTCGGCCTTTCTCAACAACACGCCGGTCGTCGCCATGTTCGTCCCGCTGGTCACCGGCTGGGCCCGCCGCTGTCACTTCAGCGTCTCGCTGATGCTGTTGCCGCTTTCCTACGCGTCGATCCTGGGCGGCCTTTGCACACTGATCGGCACGAGCACCAACCTCGTGGTCGCAGGTCTCGCCAAGGAGTGGGACCCGACCATCCAGTTTGGGATCTTCGACATCGCGCAACTGGGGCTCCCGGCGCTGGTGATCGGAGTGCTGTTCATCGTCATTACTTCGCAATGGCTGCTCAAGGATCGCCAGGGTGCGCTCCAAGAGCTCGGCAAGGCCCGCGAGTACACGATCGCGATGCGCGTCGAAAAAGGCTCGCCCGTCATCGGAGACAGCATCGAGGAGGCCGGCCTTCGATCGTTGCGCGGCGTCTACCTCTACGAGATCGAGCGGGCCGGGCGCGTGCTGGCCGCGGTCCCGCCGACGACCGTGTTGCGCGAGGGCGACCGCCTGCACTTTACCGGAGTCGTCGACTCGGTGGTCGACCTGCGCAAGCAACGCATCGTCCCGGACACCGATCAAGTGGACAAGATCACCGCACACCGCGACCGGATGCTCATCGAGGCGGTCATCGCTGCACACTCCTCTCTGATCGGTCAGACCGTCCGGCAGAGCCGTTTTCGCACGATCTACGACGCGGCAATCCTCGCGGTCCACCGGCAGGGGGTGCGTGTCACCGAGACCAAGGTGGGCGACATCCGCTTGCAGGCAGGCGATGTGCTCCTCATCGAGGGCCATCCCGACTTTGCGCACGCGCGGCAGCGCGATCCGAACTTCGCGTTGCTCGCCGAGGTCGAAGACAGTGCCCCACCTCGGCACGATCGTGCTTGGCTGGCTGCCGTGATCCTGTTCTTGATGGTGTTGGTGAATGCGACTGGCTCGATGAATCTGATGACGGCATCGCTGAGCGCCGCGGGCCTCATGCTGTTGACACGCTGCCTCACCGGCGAGCAGGCCCGCCGTTCGGTGGACTGGACCGTGCTGATCGCCATCGCCGCCGCGTTCGGGATCGCCATTGCCCTTCAGAAGAGCGGCGCCGCGGACGTGCTCGCCGCGCGGATCATCGATCTGGCGGCCCCGTTTGGCCGCGTCGGCGTGCTTGTCGCGCTCTACACGATCACCGCGGTTCTCGCGGGGCTCGTCACGACGAAGGCGTCGGCCGCTCTGATGTTCCCAATCGCAGCAACTGCCGCGGAAGCGCAGGGCATCGGCCTGGTGCCGATCAGCTACATGATCATGCTCGCGGCTGCGACGGCTTTCTCGACTCCCATCGGCTTCCAGACGAACCTCATGGTGTACGGCCCCGGCGGCTACAAATACACCGACTTCCTGAGGTTGGGTCTGCCCCTCCAGACATTGGTCGGCATCAGCACAGTCACCATCATCGCCCTCGCCTGGCTCTGACCGTGCCGCGTTTCCCACAGACGGCCAAACACGCGCGCTCGGTGTCGCATCGGGTCTACAGCAACCTCGAGCAACGCGCGCGCAACAAGAACGAAGAGATCTTTGCGCTTCACGTGGGCGACACCTATCGAGACCCAATCATGGCAGCTCGGGCCGAAGCCCAGCGGACGAGCGAGCACCCGGGGCTTCACCGGTACGCGCCCGTACGGGGAGAGCCGGGCCTGATCGACGCGTTCGTCGCATACGTCGAGAAGCGCCACCACGAGACACTCGACCGAGATCGAATTCAGGTCATGTCGGGCGCAACCGCGGGCCTGAGCATCGTCTGTCAGGTCTTGCTCGAGCCGGGCGATGAGGTGCTGCTCCCCTCCCCCTTTTGGCCGCTGAGCCGGGGCATCATCGCCACCAAGGGTGCCACGCCGGTGCAGGTGCCGTTCTACACGCGCCTCGACGAACGCGGCTTCGACCCCGAAGCCGCCCTCGAGGGGGCCGTGACGGAACGCACAGTCGCGCTCTACATCAACACGCCGAACAACCCGAGCGGACGGGTTCTGCCGGAAGAGACCATCAACGCCATGCTACGCGTGGCGAGGCGACACGACCTCTGGGTGTTCTGCGACGAAGCCTACGAAGAGTACTACTTCGACCGCGAGCCACCGCGAGCCCTCTGGCAACACCCGAGCATCCGCGATCGCGCCATCGCGTTTCACACGCTCTCGAAAACCTACGGGTTCGCGGGCGCCCGTGTGGGCCTCACCCACGGCCCCGCGGAGGTCATGGGCGCCATTGCAGGGATGCAGACGTTTCATACGTATTGCGCCCCCCGACCGATGCAGTTCGGCGGCATCGCTGCGCTTCGCGAAGGGGTCGCATGGGTCGAGGAGAGCCGCGCGCTCTACCGC
>JBATLA010000348.1:0-1796 GCA_049669945.1 Polyangiales bacterium
GGTCGACGAGGCGCTCCAATCGAGCGCGCCTGACGTGCTCGCGGCCGGTGATTGCGCGTCGGTGCGATGGTTCGACGGCAGCCGACGGCCCGAGCAGCTTTGGTACACCGCGCGTGACCAGGGTCGCGTCGCGGGGAGGGGACTGCTCGGGAAGCGGGCGAGCTACACCCGGGGTACTTGGTACAACTCCGCGAAGCTCATGGATATCGAATACACCACGGCAGGGCTCGTCAACTGGGACCTCGAGGGGGAGAGCAGCTGGTTCTTCGAGGAAGATGGCAGGGTTCGAAGCACCACGCGCATCGTCTCGCAGAACGACCGTGTCGTCGGCTTCAACATGCTCGGCCGTCGCTGGGATCACAGCGTGTTGCTGCGGTGGATCGAGGAGCGACGGAACCTCTCATGGGTGTTGCCGCGACTCCGCGAGGCTTCGTTCGACACGGAGCTCGTCCCCCCACTGCAGGTGCCGGGAGCATAGGATGGACCAACAAGGCCAAAACGGACTGCTCGCGACCTATCGGGAGGGATGGCGGAACCGAGGCGTGCTCGGGATTGCGATTTCGATGCTGCTGATCGCGTTTTACACCGTGCTCTATTGGGAGCACAAAGTGGAGGCGCGGTTTGGCGTGGCGCCGCTGACGGCACTCTCGGAAGGCATCGGACTTCGCAACCGTTGGTACCTCTACGGCTTGCTCTACTCGGTCGCGATGGTCGGCGGCGCCATCTACTATCTGCGCCGTCACGGCAACAGCCGCTACAACCGCGTGCGCATCAGCGTGAACGTGACGATTCAGATCGCGCTCGGGTTCACGCTCCCGTTCGTGATGCCGCTGTTCGGCGGAAAGGAGGTCTACTTCTCGTACTTCTGGCCGCTCAAGTACGACTACCTCTACCCGCAGACGCTCGAGAGCCTGCCGCTCTACTTCGCCGTGTACACGGTAGTCGGCTCGTTGTTGGCGGCGCCCGTGCTTGCGCTGGTGTACGGCAAACGCTGGTACTGCTCCTGGGTCTGTGGCTGCGGTGGGCTGGCCAACACGTTCGGCGACCCTTGGCGACACCTCACCAGCAAGTCCGAGCGTTCATGGCGTTTCGAGAAAGTCAGCATCGGCATCGTCTTGGTGCTCGCGCTGGTGACGACCGCGTTGATCGCCGTCGATTGGAAGATCGGGGCAGAGCATCCGACGCTGCATCGCATCGTCGCTGGCAACGACTGGCGCGACTGGTCACTCAAGAGCTTCTATGGATTCGCCGTGGGCTCGATCCTGGCCGGCGTGGTCGGCACCGGGCTCTATCCGCTCTTTGGGCCCCGGGTTTGGTGCCGGAACTTCTGTCCCATGGCGGCGCTCCTCGGAATCATTCAGAAGCTCGGCCGGTATCGCATCACGGTGAAGCCCGGGATGTGCATCTCCTGCGGCAACTGCAGCACGTACTGCGAGATGGGCATCGACGTCCGATCCTACGCGCAGACCGATCAGAGCTTCACGCGGGCGTCGTGCGTCGGCTGCGGGATGTGCGCCCATATGTGCCCGCGCGGCGTGCTCAAGCTCGAGAGTACGAGTCGACGGAGGCTCTCGGTCATCGATTCCTGAGCCTCAGCCGAACGCCCGGGTCCAAGCGGAATGGACCGGCTCCGAGAAGAGCACGAAGCGGATGTCGCGGAGGGCCCAGGCGCGCTCCTCGGTGACGCTGCGCGCGATGGCAGCCGCTTCGACGACCGGGTAGCCGACATGGATTTCCGTTCGCCCCCGGCTGTTATCAGGGCTATACAGCAGCGGACAGCCGACGGGGTATTCGGC
>JBATLA010000349.1:0-3288 GCA_049669945.1 Polyangiales bacterium
AGCGTGGTGGCTCTCGGTACGGGGTCTGGTGGCACGACAACAAGCTTCTTCAGATCGGCGTCGCCGCCGTCCGCAACGAGGAGGGCGGCCTGGTGGGCGCGCTGCTCGTGGGCTACGACCTCTCGAACGGCTACGCCAAGCGGGAGGCCCGGCTCCTCGGGCACGAGCTCTTGTTCATCACGCCGGAGGGCGTGTACAGCACCTCGACTTCGGTCGGCGTGCGTGACGCGCTCGAGAAGGCGTTGTACGCGAAGCCTCTGGACACCCAAACGACGGCGGCCCTTCAGGGGAAGCCCACGTTGCCGTGGAGTGCGGAGCTCCTCGGTGACCCATACGTCGGCGTGACGGCAGCGTTGCCTATGGCCCGCGGCGCGCAGGGGGGCTACGTCATGCTCGCCCACCAAGACAAGCACACCGAGCTTGCGTCACTGGCGGACATCATCCTGTGGCTCACCTTGCTCGGCCTGCTTGGTGTCGCGATCTACGGCTACATCATCGCGAACAACATCATCGAGCCGATCGAGCAAATGGAGGACGACATCCTGGCCGTCATCAATGGGCGGAGCGACGTTCGACTCGAGGTGGAGACGCCGGAGCTCGGAGGGCTCGCGTATCGCATCAATCAGATCATCAATTTGTTCACTGGTGTCGCTGAGGAAGACGACGAGGGGCGGGCAGTCACAAGCAGCGGTGGATGGGAGGCGGTGACCATCACCGCGCCCGGAGGCAGCAGCCGCGCGAGCGTCCCGGGGTCCGAGGAGAGCAACGACCCCGACGCCGAAGCGCTCGCTGCGATTCCCGAGGCCCAGTACTACGCGCAGCTCTACGCCGAGTACGCAGCCGCGAAGGAGGCCATCGGAGAAGATGTCTCGAACGTTGCGGAGGCGCGCTTCGTCGAGCGTATCCGCGGCAATGCCGAGCACCTCGCAGAAAAGCACGGCGCGAAAATGGTGCGCTTCAAGGTCGAGACGATCGGCGGGCAGGTGAACCTGAAGCCCGTGGTCATTCATTGATCCTCTCGTTGCGCGTGTCGCCGGTTCGGCCTAGGGGTGACCCGTCATGGGACTTTTCGACGTGTTCAAAGGCGGCGGCGGGCTGCAGAAGCACATCAGCCGTGTCGGCAACAAGCGCGCGCAAAAGCACGAGCGCTGGGAGTCGATTCAGGTGCTCGCCAACGACGGTTCGGAGGAAGCGATTCGCGCGCTCCTCGTTCGCTTCACGATTCGGGTCGATCCGAGCATTACCGACGGCGAAGAGAAGAACGCAGCGTTCCACGGCGTGGTCCAGCACGGCGAGGCCGCGCTCGAGCCGGTCCGCGATTTCCTCGAGTCGTCCGAGACGCTGGCCTGGCCGCTGAAGATCCTCAAGGAGATTCAGCCCGAGGAAGAGGTCACGACGACGCTGCTCGCGCTGCTCTCGAAGATGCACACGGAGTACGAGCGGGACCCGCAAAAGAAGATCGACCTGATCGCAAGCTTCGAAGAGCAGAAGGATCCCCGGATCGTCGACGCCGTGATCCGATTCCTCGAAGACATGAACGAGACCGTTCGCTTCCACGCTGCAGGCGCAATTTTCAACCAGGACGACGCGGAGCAGGCGCAAGAAGCTCTCACGATTGCGTTCCTCGGCGAGGAGAGCGTACGGGTGCGCATGCGAATTCTCGATGGCTTCATCGACCGCGGCTGGAAGCTCACGGGTCACAAAGAGGAAGCCAGCAAGAAGATGCCCACCGGATACTCGCTTGGGAAGAAGGGCGAAGTCCGGAAGAAGGGCTAGTGGTTTAATATCCGACCCGCCCACCCCCACCCGTAGTCCTCCCTCCGCGGCCTTGCTTTGCAACGCCTTGGCGGCGCTGCGCGCCGGGCTTCGCCCTTCGGGCTTGCGCCCATGCATGTCTTGAGAGGTGTCAGTGCCAGTGCCGGTGTTGTGCCGGGAGGGAATCTGGCGCATTCTCACGGCATGAACGTAGATAACTTAACGAGAGCGTTCATTCGGGGCGCGGCTCTTGCGGCGGCGCTCAGCGCCTGTGGCGAGAGTGCACCGGCGCAGCCGAAGCTCGATCCAATTCCCGAGCGCGACTACCCCTACTGCGTGGGACCAGACTACGGCGACGGGCCCGGGTACTACGGTCGTTGCTGTGGGGAGATTCAGTGCACCGAGACGGTCGCCGGCCGCTGTCCCGCCCCTCAGGGTGAGGGCCCCATCCCGGGCATCGAGTTTCCTCCGGGATCGGGCGAATGCAGCTGCGCGACCGACGAGGGGCCCTTCGCACGGGGCGATCAGCCCGACCTCGAAGAGGGTGAATGCTGCTACGTCATCTACGCCATTGGCTGCGATGGGCGTCCGCTGAAGCGGGATGGGGCGGTCGTCTTTGCGGAGGTCGTTGGGCGCGCCGACTGGCTGGGGGGAGCCGAGCTTCCCGCATGGTCCTGATACGTGCCGAAGCGGCTTGAGCTGCGAGCGCGCTTCTGGGAAAGGCTCCCGGGGCTCCAGCCGGTGCCAGACGAGCTCCGCGCGCCGCTTGCAGCGAGCTGGCTAGATGCAGCACAAATGGAGCACGCCTCGATTGCGAGCTTTGGTCAGTTTGCACTGCAGCTCTTGGCGCTCGGGGCGCCGGCAGAGCTCGTCGAGCAGGCTCATGTGGCCGCGCTCGACGAGATCGAGCACGCGCGCATCTGCTTCGCCTTGGCGTCCGCGTACGGCGGCCAGCGGGTTGGACCGGGGCCGCTCGATGCTGTCACCGGTGGCTTCTCTTCCGAATGGAGGGCGGTCGTGTGCGCGAACGTTGAGGAGGGTTGCGTGGGCGAAACGCTCTCGGCCCTCGAAGCGACGGAAGCTGCGCGACGTGCGACGGACCCTGCGGTTCAGGCGGCGCTCGACGCGGTTGCCTTCGACGAGGAGCAACATGCCCAGCTCGGTTGGTCGGTCTGGGGCTGGGCACTCGGTGTGGCACCGGAGGTGAGGGAGGCGAGCGAGGCAGCGTTTGAGCACGCGCTCGCGGGAACACGCGCCGGTCTTCCGAACGACGCTGCGGGCCGAGAGCTGGAGCCCCACGGCCGACTCGCGAACAGCACTCGGCGGGCGCTCGCCTTGCGCAACATCGACGAGGTGCTGATCCCGGCGATGAAACGCTTGCTCACTCCCTAGGCCCTGAAACCCTTTCGTCAGCGTCAGCGTCAGCGTCAGCGTCAGCGTCAGCGTCAGGGTTGAGCGTCAGTGCTTTAGTGCGTGGTCTTGATCTTCGGCGGGAGCGTGAAGATCACGCCGACGCTGAACATGTTGTTGAAC
>JBATLA010000350.1:0-1684 GCA_049669945.1 Polyangiales bacterium
CTCGACACGACGCCCCACTACGCAGTCGTGAGCTCGGATTTCAGCAGCTCGTCGATCGCGATGCTGGACGAGGGCTTCGACATCATCGATGACAGCTGGTTGAGCTCGGGGACCACGTACCCAGGTCTCGTCGCGACGCTGTCAGGCGACGTCGTGCTGCCCACTCGACAAGAGGATCACAGCAGCTTCGCAGTCATCGACCGCTTCCTCACCGACGTCGTGACGCAATTCTTCGTGCCGAGCGGCAACCTCAACGGCCAAGTTCGGACTCACGGTGACATTGGAGATTCGGGCTTTTCTTCGAACCCACAGGATGTGATCTTCGTGGCGGCCGATAGCGCCTGGGTGCCGCGATACGATTCGAACTTCGATCCGGACGCGCCTGCCGACAATCAAGGCAACGATCTCTTCGAGATCGACCCGAGCGATATGACGGCAACAGGCGGCCGCATTGATTTGTCTTCCCTCAACACGACCGCCCAGGTGGGAGGTGGGCCTGCACCCATCGAGGTCGAGGTGTTTGCACGCCCGAGCCGAGGCGTTCTGATCGAGTCGACCATCGTCGTCGGTCTCGATCGCATCAGTGCGGCCTTCGATGCCGCAGGCCCTGGAATGGTTGCCGTCGTCGACCTCCAAGATGCGTCGGTCCAGGGTATCGAGCTCGAGGATCTCGCAAGCTGTGGCCGCGTCGTGCCCATTCCCGGCGAGACCAACAAGGTTGCCGCTGCTTGTGCGGGCTTTTCGAATCCGTTCAACGACGACGCGCAGCTTCGTGCTTCATCGGGAATCGCGGTCCTCGACGTGACCGACGGCGTCGCCACGGTCGAGCGAGTTTGGCGTGTGTCGCGCGATGAAGAATCGCAAAGGGCCGTCAACGCGCTCGTTGCGCTCGATGCCCAACGCGTGCTCGCGGTGGCCAACGGGAATTT
Source organism: Polyangiales bacterium (assembly GCA_049669945.1). Taxonomy (GTDB): domain Bacteria; phylum Myxococcota_A; class Polyangia; order Polyangiales; family Houyiibacteriaceae; genus SG8-38. Next base: position 930 of record JBATLA010000350.1, read on the forward strand.
CGTCGATACGAGCGACACGCTCTACGAGGTCGATTTGGCGACTGGCGCACAGACTCCGGTCTACGTCTCGGCCGGATCGTTCACCATCGGTGTCTCCGCATGGGATCCGGATAGCGAGATGCTCTACGTGCCCGACGCCGCCGCAAACGCGGTGATCGAGCTCGCTTGGGACGGAAACGGCTTCAGCGAAGTCGGCTCGACCGAGATCGCCCCCGGCCTCGCTCTGCCGCCCACGCAGGTCTACCTCCTCAATTAGCAGCGTCAGCGTCAGCGTCAGTGTCAGCGTCAGTGTCAGTGTCAGCGTCAGTGTCGGCGTCGCCGTTCCGCTTGATCGCCTTGTGCTCTTTGTACCTCTCCTGAACCTGTTTCGCGCCCTTGCTGGCGACGGAGACTGCGCCGGCGATGTAGAGGATGACTGACGAGACGTTGGCCTTCGTGCGACGGTAGCCGAGCACCTGTGCTTCGCGATCGACGGTGAATGCCAGGGCGTTGCCTCTTCCGAAATAGCCGGTCGCACCCAGCGTGAGGCGGTACCCGTTCGTGTCCAAGCCAACCGAGAGGGACGCTGCATAGGTCGAAATCTGCGGTGGCGTATACACCTGGGTCGTCTCGGGCACGTTCGGGGCGGCCGAGATGTTGGTGAACAAGCCGCCCGCGACAACCACCTTTCCAAAGAGGTGCTCTACGCCGATCGCGGCGTTCGGCGTCACTCTGCGTTCGGTCGAGTTCGAGAAATACGCTCCGAGGGCCGGGAC
>JBATLA010000351.1:0-6623 GCA_049669945.1 Polyangiales bacterium
GGCGCCGCCACCCTCACCGCTGTTGCTAACTCCCAAGTCGTTCACCACGACCTTCGCGCCTTGTCGCGCGAGCTCGAGCGCGTGCTCGCGGCCGATACCGCGGCCGGCGCCTGTTACGATTGCTACCCGTCCTTCACAAATACCAGTCATCGTCTAAACCTCTGGGTCGGACAATTTGACCATGAGCTTTCCACGGTGCTCTCCGCTGAACAGTCGAAGTAGGTGCGACGGGGCCTGTTCGATCCCCTCGACGATTTCATCGCGATAGTTGAGCTTACCCTCGCGAATCCATCGCGCGAGGTCCGCGCGCGCTTCATCGTAGCGTCGTGCGAAATCCAAAGTCGTGAAGCCCTCCATGCGCGCACTCTTCGCGAGGAGCTGGAGATAGTTGCTCGGGCCCGGAGGAAGCTCGGCCGCGTTGATTTGCGAAATCGCACCGCAGAGCGCGATGCGGCCTCGGCGGTTGAGCCGCGTCAGCACCGTGTTGAGGATTTCGCCACCGACGCTGTCGAAGAACACGTCGACGCCCTTGGGGCAGGCTTCCTTGAGAGCAACCCTGAGGTCCGCTGTCTTGTAGTTCACTGCGGCGTGGTAGCCGAGCTCGTCGGTGAGCCATGCGCACTTCTCGTCGGACCCCGTCAGACCGACGGCTCGACAACCCTTGATGCGCGCGATTTGGCCCGCGATCGATCCGACTCCGCCCGCGGCAGCAGACACCAACACGGTCTCGCCGTCCTTGGGTTGCCCGACGTCGAGCAGACCGAAGTACGCGGTCAGGCCGTTGCCCCCGAGCACGCTGAGCATGGATGGCAGGGGGATGCCATCGATTGGCTTGACCTTGCCGTGAAGCTGACCCGCGGGCACGACGCTGTACGACTCCCAGGTCGCGAGCGCCTGCACGATCTGACCAACGTTCCAACCTTCGGCGTTCGACTCGATGATCTGCGAAAGCGTCCCGCTCCGGACGGGAGCCCCAATCGCGATTGGCGGCAGATAGGACTTCGCATCACTCATCCACCCGCGAATTGCCGGGTCGATCGAGAGATAGAGATTCTTGAGCAGCACCTCGCCCGCCCCAGGCGAGCAAATCGCCGCCTCAGAGCCCTCGAAATCCCCGGACTCGGGCACCCCCAGGGGCCGCCTCTTCAACAAAATCTGCCGATTCACCTGGTCCACCGGGGTTCCGCCCTTAGACTGAAACACGTTTCACTTTTTGCAAGGGGACAGGCGGGACCCCTAGGTGAAGATGGGCCATTGGGTGGTGATTTGGGTGCCGTCGTAGACGGCGATGTCCCCGAACTGGAGGAAGACGTGCTCGCTTTGGGTGGGGCGGAGGAAGACCCAGTCGTCTGGGCCGAGGTCGATGCTCGCCGAACCGTTGAGCATCTCTTGGTTGGTCGAGTGGCCGTAGATCGGATTGATGCTCAGGCCGAGCGGCGACTCCGGGATGGCTTTCCAATAGCCCCCATAGATGAAGAACGCCCTACGCCGGTTCGGGTTGAGCCATGCCATCGCGCCCGCCAGGGGTTCGAGCCCCGGCACCTCCGTCGTATCGAGCGCCTTGATCACTGGGGTTGCAATGAACGCTGCGGGCTGGTGATCGGCCAGCGTGTCGAGATCGAAGTCGGTCGGCTTCACGAGCGCCGAACCGGCAGAGAGCTCGTTCGCGGGCTCGTCGCTGTCGTAGAGTTGGTAGGTAGGGCTCCCCGCCGCGTTGAGCGTCAGGTTCCGAATCGAGCGTCCGAGCTTCTCCTCGGCGGCGTGCACGAACGCCCAATACGACGCTTGCGCCTTTTCAAACGCTCGAAGAGGTCCACCGATGATTCCCGGCATCTTCGCGACGTGCGGCTCGTACCCCATGAGGCCCGCGAACGTCAGCAACGGATCGCCCTCGATGAGCGCGAGCACCTCGACGAGCTCGTCGACATTTCGAAGACCCCCCCGGTGAAGGCCGACGTCGATCTCCAAGTTGATCCGCATTGGAATCTGCCGTTGGCCGGCCAGCTCACGGTACTGCCGAAGCCGTGCCCCGGAATCGATGAGCCATTGCAGCTGGCGCCCCGGATCGAACTGCTGCTCTACGTGCTCGTCGTAGAATCGCGCCGCCGCCGCGACCGGCATCGGCTTGCCAAGCAGCACGTCGGTCCGCGGAAGCTCCTCGGCCACTAGATTCAAGAAAGGCTGATGGAACACCATCAATCGCTTCGTGTTGGTTCGCTGCATGACCGTCTCGAGCAGCGGAAGTGACGGCAGTGACTTGGCCACCACGCGATAGTCGTACCGCCCTCGAAGGCGCCGGTGGAGCACATCTGCGTTCGCGAGGAGTCGTCGTTGGTCGATTACGAGAGTAGGGCGCGCGAACCCTGCCTCGTCGAGGGCATTGCCGAGACGGGTGTAGTAGCGCGTGTGATTCGACCCACGGTCGGAGGGCCGGAGCGCGAGTGCGAGGCCTCCGGCTCCGGCAATTGCAGCGGCCGCGATGAATCGTCGCCTGTTCCACGCTCCCATAGGGCCGAAGTTACCGCTTCACCCCTCTCTTGTCCTGTGCCTTCCCATAGCCTCGCTCGGGAGGACGGAGCCCAGCCCCGCGCCGTAAGCGCTTACCCGAGCCGCTCGATCACCGCTGCCATTCCCTGGCCGCCGCCGACACACATCGTTTCGAGTCCGTATCGGCCGTCGCGCGATTGCAGGTTGTGGATGAGCGTGGTCATGATGCGTGCACCGGTCTGACCAAACGGGTGGCCGAGCGCAATCGCGCCGCCGTTCACGTTGAGCTTGTCGACCGGGATACCGAGCTCCCGAGCGGACGGGACGACTTGTGCCGCAAACGCTTCGTTGATCTCCACCAGGTCGATCTCCTTCATCGTGAGGCCGGCGCGCCCGAGCGCTTGCTTGCTCGCCTCGACCGGGCCGAGCCCCATGATCTCGGGGTTGATCGCGGAGACGCCCGTCGACACGATGCGCGCGAGTGGCGTGATTCCTAGCTCTTTCGCGCGCGTGTCGCTCATCACCACGACGGCCGCAGCACCGTCGTTGAGGGGGCACGCATTTCCCGCCGTGACAGTGGCTTTGTCGCCCAGCTGCTGGAGCAGCACTGGCTTCAGTCCCGAGAGCTTCTCCGCAGTGGTCCCATGGCGCGGGCAGTCGTCCGTGTCGACGACGGCGCCGCTCGGCGTAGTAACGGGCGTGATCTCCTCGGCGAAGTACCCGGACTTCTGCGCGGCCTCCGCGCGTTGCTGTGAGAGTGCCGCGAACTCATCTTGCTGCTGTCGCGAGACGGCCATGTACTGGGCGACGTTTTCGGCGGTCTGCAGCATCGTGATGTACACGTCCGCGAGCCCACCGGCAGGTTCCCAGGCTCCTCCGTCCGGTGTCATGAGCGTCGCCATCCGGGCCTCGGACTCGGCGAATCGGGCGTTCTTGGTGTTCTCCATCCCGTCCGACTTGCCGAAGCCAAAGCGGCTCACGCATTCAACGCCGGCCGACACGAACACGTCGCCTTCGCCCGCCTTGATCGCATGGGCAGCCATGCGGATCGTCTGCAGCGAGGACGAGCAGTACCGGTTTACCGTCGTCCCAGGGGTGTCGATGCCCGCGAGGAGGCTTACCACCCGTCCCATGTTGTACCCATGCTCGCCTGCTGGTTGCGCGCAGCCGAGTATCAAGTCCTCAACCGTCGTCGGGTCGAGATTCGGCACCTTGGCCAAGGCTGCCTGGACCGCAATCGCGGCGAGGTCGTCCGGGCGCATCTCGATCAACGACCCCTTGAAAGCGCGGCCAATCGGCGTTCGCGCGGTTGAAACGATCACGGCTTCGGGCATCTCTCACTCCTCGATGAACATCGAATCTTGCGAATTGCGGAGCGCGTCCTTTAGCACCTTTCCCGTGGCATTGCGGGGCAACGGCGCATTTCGCGACTCCCACTGGGTCGGGACCTTGTAATACGCGAGTGCCGCGGCGACCCAATCACTCAGCTCCGTATGACTTGCCTCCCGGCCGGTCTCGAACACCACGATCGCCTTCACCTCTTGGCCGAGCTCCTCGTGATCGACTCCGATCACCGCCGCTTCCGCGACATCTGCGTGCGCCTCGAGACGCTGTTCGATCTCGAAAGGATAAACGTTCTCTCCGCCCCGAAGGATCAAGTCGCGCTTCCGGGAGGCGATGTAGAGCTTGCCGCCTTCGAGTCGCCCCACGTCACCGGTGCGGAGCCAGCCTCCGGGCTTGATCGCGGCCCCCGTAGCCTCCGGGTCGTCCCAGTATCCCTGCATGACGAGCGGACCGCGCAGGTGGATCTCGCCTTCTTCGCCATCTGGCACGGGCTCACCGCGCTGGTCGCAAATTGCGACGTCCACGATCGGTACCGGCCGCCCCACGGAGCTCGGATCGTCCGCAAGCTCCTGGCCGGCGTTCAGTGTCGCGAACGCTGTCCCTTCCGTGAGGCCGTAACCCACTCCCATCGTATGGCTGCATTGGGGAAAGAGCTCGAGGGCCTTGTCGATCAGAGGGGAGGGGATCGGCGAGCCGCCGCCGCCAACCGAGCGGAACGAGCTCAAGTCGTACTCACCGACGCGGGCATGGTTCAGCAGACGGTGGAGGACGGTGGCCGTATAGCCCCAGCCGGTCACCTTCTCCCGCTCGATGAGGCCGAGCACCGTCTCAGGATCGAAGCGGCCCATCGGCCACACCGTCTTCGCACCGCCCGCCAACGCGGTGACTGCCGCGCAATGGAGCCCCGATACGTGAAACAGCGGGCTCGTCACCAGCACGCTGTTCGGTAGTTGAGCGAGCTCCGCTTGCTTCGGGTTGGCCATCATCAGGCGCGCCCCATGAAAGAAGCTGACCATCACCATGTTCGTCACGTTGCCATGCGTGTGGACGACGCCTTTTGCGCGCCCCGTCGTGCCGCTCGTGTAGAGGATGATCGCTGGGTCGCCTTCGGCCAGCGCTTGCGCCGGAAGCTCGGCGTCCGGGTACTCGCTCAAGAGGGCGTCGAAGTCGTCTTCGACGATGAGCATGGGAACCCCGAGGTCGCCGGTGATGCGCGCGGCTCGTTTTCGGTCGGCGATGACGAGCTTTGGTCGGCTGTGTCCCACCGCGTAGCGGATCTCGTCCTCGGTCCACCACCCGTTGAGGCCCACGCAAATCGCACCGGAGCTCACGGTCGCCCAAAACGAGATCACCCACTCCGGGCAGTTTGCCGCGAGGATCGCGACCCGATCGCCCGGCCCGATCCCGAACCGCTCTGCCAACGCTGCACTCGCGCTTGCCACGAGTCGTTCGTGCTCGCCAAACGTGTATCGGCGCTCACGATCCCCGTCGCGGAAGACCATGTACTCCAAATCGTTGAATTCCCTGGCGCGCAACAGAAGATCGCGGAGAGACCGAGCCCGATTCGCGAACATCCGGACCGGCGCCCCAAACGCCTCAGCTTCTTCGAGCTCGAACGGCGCCCCAGGCGCAAGGAGCTGTGCCTCGACCGCAGCCAGACGGTTCATGATCCGGACTTCGCTGCGAGCTGGTCCCGGACCCATGTCTCCGCCGCGGCGACGTCGCGAAAGATCTTCACGGGGATGGGGCTCGGCGTCACCCAGGAGATCGCCGTCCACAGGCCCTGCTGCAGCGGGCTCGCGAAGATCAACGCGCCGCCGGCGCAGTGTGCTCTCAGGTGCTGTTTGTCCCGCGTGATCCAATCCATGATGCCGCGTCGTTGCGTCGGCGAGATCCGCCCGACCTCTCGCGCGTCGATCACGACGCCGTACACCTCGCCACGCCGCGCCCAGTCCGACATGATGTCGATGTGCCGTTGCCACTCCGCATCCTCAGGGACGCCTTGATAGGTCATCCGCATGAGCGGCTTATCCCGTTCCTCCATGATGACTTGGCCCATGTTCCCCCTCGGTGAGCTTACCCAGCCTCGGCTAGCCTACAACGTGTACCCGCCATCGACGAACAGCGTCTGCCCCGTGATGTAGCGCGCGCGTTCCGAGGCGAGGAAGACGACCGCGTCGGCGATTTCCTTCGGCGTCCCAAAACGTCGGAGTGGCGTGTTCCGCATCGCCGCATCGATCCACGCTTGGCTGAGCTCTCCACGCTCGATCAACTTCGGAAACATCCCCGCGTCGACAACCCCGACGGCGACATTGTTGGCGCGGATGCCGTGGCGTCCCTCTTCCCGCGCGATGCCCCGCATCAGCGCTTCGATTGCACCCTTCGGGGCAACCGAGAGCACATCGCCCGGAGGAAACCGGCGGAGCCCGGAGGAGCTGACGAAGACGATGGACCCCTTGCTGGCGCGCAGGAGTGGCAGCGCGGCGTGAACGACGTGGAAGAAGCCGTTGACATCCCAGTCCATCGTGTTCCGCCATTGCTCGGGCGTCGTCTGGCTGATGTAGGGTTGGTCGATGTGCGTGCCCGCTGCGTGCGCGATGGTGTGAATCGAACCGTGCTCTTCGACGAGCGCGTCCAGACAGTCGTTGACCGAACCGAGGTCTGCGAGGTCGACCCGATGAACCGAGCAGGTTCCGCCGTGGCTGCGGATGTCCTCAGCCACGGCGTCGGCCGCGTCTTTGTTGTTCCGGTAGGTGATCGCCAGCGTGACACCCGCTCCGGCAAGCGCTTCG